>NZ_SJXG01000046.1:0-28607 GCF_012027885.1 Brevibacterium sp. LS14 | reverse complement strand
GACATGAACGACCGGGGCAGTGGAACGAGTCGGATCGCCTACGAGTTCCCCCACGGGCTGATGACCACAATCGAGGCCCCCGACCAACCCATCGACATCGACCACGCCCTGGCATTCGCCGACCTGGCCCGGATGCGACCATGCCGGTGGGTGACCCCTGAGCATCTGATGCCTGAGCAGCCGAACAGTGTGGAAGTCATGCCCTCGGAGACTCATGTCCGTGAACAGGCAGCCGAGGAGCAGAGACTGGCGGAAGTGGCCGAACGGGACCGGCGACTCCGCGAAGCCACAGAGAGATCGAATGCGGCACGGGCACGTCTGCGTCTCGAACACGCCATGGATTGGGAACACGCCGTCTTCCCAGCCTGTCTGCCTCCCGGGCATGACCCGGTGAGAATGAAGGCCCTGCCACCAGGAACAAGCGACCCGTTCGCTGCCACAGACGCTGAGCGAGGGTGCACGTCAGCACGGTCGTCGTCGTTGATCTGGTGTACGGGGAGGAGTCTGTGTGAGACGGATCCACCCCTCGGGCATCACCCGTTGGGGCCGGTCGAACCGATCACCGGACACCGGAGCCTGGCCCAACAGCGCAAGCACGCGATCGCCCAGCGTGCGAAACGACTGCGAGCCGCCACCGAGACCAAACGCCAACCAGCCCGACGGCGGAATACGGGTGGACGGAAACCGAAACCCCGCCGCACACCGGCAGTTCCGAACGTGTCGACGAGTCAGAACGTGTCGACGAGTCAAAGGACGCCCACAGTCCAGTCTGAGTCGAGTGGCCAGGCAACGTCGACTGCCGACCGAACGCCCGTCTCAACGATTGCACCCATTCAGGCAACTCGGTCACCGCAGAACACGCCAGGTGATCCCTGGAGCTGGTCCGCCGATTCCCTGACCGATGGCAACGCACCATGGAACGACAATCCCCCGACCCCTAGCACCGACACTGGCAGTCGTGCCGAGAAACCCTGGAGCACCCACACTGGCAGTCGTGTAGACGATCCTTGGGCCGGCCCGGCCGACGAATCCTCGACCTCGGGACACCGCAGGACAACGAACCTCGCCACCACGCCGACGTCTCCCAGCCCGACGACCGTGCACCCGACACCGACGACCGTGCACCCGACACCGACGAGCGCGAACCCGACACCGACGAGCGCGAACCCGAACCCCGAACCTGGCTCTGCCGCTCGAGGGCCCGTCACGGAGTACGACACGAGCTTCACCCGCCGGCCTGCACCGGTGATCAACTGGGACCACGACCCCATCACCGACCCGCCACCGTTCTGAGACACCACATCTGCCCGAAGCAACTGACGAGCGAAACCCCCGACGCAGACGCTGCGATGCGACAAGGGAACCTCAGGGATCTCGAATCACACCCAACACAGTCCGGAACTCTGGTGCGGTGCCTCGGTTTCTCCCCCTGGCAACGGCGACGGATTCCACGTCGACGGTGACAAGGTGATCTCAGAATTCGCATTCTCCATCGCGGTAACTACACGTATGGCATTTGTCTAACGTCACCGGAAGTTATCCACAGATTGAAAGAAAGTCTGGATAAATGGGAATTTCACGATTACATTGACAACCACTTCCGCTGCCGGGCAGCGGACTCGCCGACACTCACCAGGGGTTCACTGTGGAAGCCACCGAGGTCATCACGAGCGAGGTCCACAAGAGGATCAGAGACCTCGACGTGGATCCGCGAGTCGATGTGCAGCGTTCGCGAGAAGTCATCCGCACCGTCATCTCCGAATACGACGAACGCAGTCTGACGGCCAATCTTCCGCCTCTCGAAGACCGTGAGGCGACGTTCCGCTTCATCGACCACCAGCTTTCGGGGTTCGGAGCTCTGCAGGACTACTTCGAAGATCCGCGCGTCGAGGAGATCTGGATCAACTCCCCCAGCGAGGTCTTCATCGCCATCGACGGAGCTCACCAGCTGACTACGACAAAGCTCAGCCCCGGTGAACTCGACGACCTCATCGAACGGATGCTCCGCAGCTCCGGCCGCCGCGTCGACCTCTCACAGCCGTTCGTCGACGCGATGCTCCCCGACGGATCTCGACTCCACGTCGTCCTCCCCGACATCACCCGGTCCTCCCCCGCCGTGAACATCCGCAAGTTCATCCAGCGACCGAGGAACCTCGCCGGGCTGGTCGCCCAAGGCAGCCTCAGCCCGGCGGCGGCGCGGTTCCTCGACGCCGCGGTCGCGTGCGGTGCCAACATCCTCGTCTCGGGGGCAACACAGGCGGGCAAGACGACAATGCTCAACGCCCTCGCCGGCTCGATTCCCTCCCGCGAGCGCATCATCAGCTGCGAGGAGGTCTTCGAACTCAACCTCCCCAGTCGCGACTGGGTGCCGATGCAGTGTCGTCAACCCTCACTCGAGGGCACCGGCGAAGTCACCCTCCGCGCCCTCGTCAAGGAGGCGCTGCGGATGCGACCGACACGCATCATCGTCGGCGAGGTCCGCGAAGCCGAGAGCCTCGACCTCCTCGTCGCGCTCAATTCGGGCCTGCCGGGAATGGGGACGATCCACGCGAACTCCGCCCGCGCCGCGATCACGAAGATCTCCACCCTTCCCCTCCTCGCCGGGTCGAACATCTCCTCAGCCTTCGTCGTGCCCACCGTCGCGGTGAGCATCGACCTCGTCGTCCACCTGCGCAGGGACGCAACCGGGGTCAGGCTGGTCAGTGAGATCTGCGCCGTGCCCGGCGGAGTCGAAGGCGATGTGATCGAACTCGACACGATCTTCCATTCGCCCCAGGGCACGCTCGTCCGCGGACAGGGGTTCGGCCACCTCGGCGAGCGCTTCGCGATGATCGGCAAGGACCTCCACTCACTCCTGGAAGCGGCATGAGCTACTCGCAGCTGAGCCTGCTCATCGGCGCCTGTCTGGGGGCCGGGCTGCTGCTCGTCTGGATGTCGCTGTGGGAGCGGAAGCCGGCCACGCGAACGCAGCGGCGGTGGGTCCGCGAACTCGACGACATGCTCACGGCCGCGGGCTTCCCGCGGATGCATCCGATCCACCTCGTCCTCCTCACGCTCGCGCTCCTCATCGTCGTCACGATCGTCGCCACCGCACTGACGGGGTCCTGGGCTATCGCACTCTGCTTTGGCCTCTTCGCCTCATGGCTGCCCTACCGGTACCTGCAGCACCGCGCCCGAAGCAAACAGGTCCTCCGTCGCGAACTCTGGCCCGAGACCCTCGATCACCTCAACTCGGGCGTGCGGGCAGGACTCTCCCTGCCCGAAGCCCTCGGCTCGCTGGCCCATCGCGGTCCCGAACCCCTGCGCCCGCTCTTCGAGGTCTTCGCCGAGGAGTACCGCGCCAGCGGATCCTTCGCGATCGCGCTCGAGAGATTCCGGCAGGTCGCCGCCGACCCGGTCGCCGACAGGATCGTCGCGGCTCTGAGCGTGACGAGACAGGTCGGCGGCAGCGATCTCGGCACGATGCTGCGAGCACTCGCCCAGTTCGTCCGTGACGACGCGCGCACTCGAAACGAACTCTCCGCGCGGCAGCAGTGGACCGTCAACGGCGCCCGCCTCGCCGTCGCCGCTCCGTGGGTGGTCCTCGCCTTCCTCTCGACGCGACCGGAGACCGCGGCCGCGTACAACTCTCAGGCCGGACTCGTCCTCCTCTGCGCCGGATTCGCCGTCTCGCTCCTCGCCTACCAGGCGATGAAGAAGATCGGCCGACTCCCACAGGAACCGCGGGTCATCGCGGGCTCCTCGCTCACCCGCTCCCCGTTCCCCCGCGGCCCCGAAGCGGGTGGGACCGCATGAATGCGCTCACCGATCCTCTCACCGTCCTCATCCTCGGCACCGTCAACGGGTTGGCACTCGCATTCTTCGTCCTCTCGCTGCCGCCGCTGCGCCGCCCCACCCTCTCGGCGAGGATCGCACCATACCTGCGCGACCAGGAATCGCTCGTCGACATCTACGCCCCACCGACTCCGCGCCGAGAGGGCCTCATCGGGGTCCTCACCTCAACCGCGATGACGGCATCGGTGTGGATCACCTCGCGGATCACCACCGATGCGACGCTCAGTCGGCGGATCAGCCGCCTCGGCGGGCGGACATCCATCGAACGGTTCCGGACGAATCAGATCCTCAGCATCCTCACCGGCATGATCGTCGGCGGCGGCCTCGCCGCGCTCATCGCCGCTCAGCGCGGGTTCTCCCCTATCGTCGTCATCGTCCTCGTCATCAGCGGCGGCGTCGCCGGACACATCGTCAACGACTGGCGCCTGAGCCAGGCGATCGCGCGCCACGAATCGCGCATCCTCGCCGAGTTTCCCACGGTCGCCGAACTCCTCACCCTCTCCATCACCGCCGGAGAGGGAATCGTCGAAGCACTCGAACGGGTGTGCCGGACGTGTTCGGGCGACCTCGTCGACGAACTGCGCACCGCGCTCGCCGCGACCCGGACCGGCACCCCGCTCGTCGAGGCGCTCGACCAGATGGCCACACGCATCGCGATCCCCGAGATCGTCCAGTTCGTCGACGGCCTCGCCGTCTCGATGACCCGGGGCACACCGCTCGCCGAGGTGCTCCGTGCACAGGCCGCCGACGTCCGGGAGCAGTCCCGGCGCCGCCTCCTCGAACTCTCCGGACGCAAGGAGATCGGCATGCTCATCCCCGTCGTCGTCTTCGTCCTGCCCGTCACCGTGATCTTCGCGGTCTTCCCCTCCCTCGCCGTGCTCGACCTCAGTCCCTGAACCCCACCCGCCTCCCCGCAGAGAGAACCCACCCCATGAAGGAGACCCGATGTTCCATCACCTCATGACCCGCCTGACCCTGCTCACGCTCGGCTGGGCAGATGACGACCAGGCATCTCCGGGAGGCCGTGTCCTCCCCCGACGCACCGCTGGTCACCGCCGACGGACCGTCACCGGCCCCGGTTCGGGCTTTTCCCCTGCGCGAACCGACCGTGACCGCCCTGATCGCGGAGACGTCCCCGGCTGGGTGCTCATCACCCTGATGACCGCCGGGCTCGTCGTCGCCCTGTGGGCACTCGCCGGTGAGGCCTTCACGACGATGTTCGAGGACGCGATGAACAAGGTCAGAGGTGCCGGGTGAGCCCACCGTCGCGCCGAGACCGCTGCGAGGGCGGCGACACCGGGTCAGCGATCGCGGAGTTCGCTCTCGTCGCCTCCCTTCTCTCCCTCGTCCTCGCCGGTGCGCTGCAGATCGGCTTGGTCATCCACGTCCGCAACACCGTCATCGATTCGGCCATCGCCGGAGCCAGGCAGGCCGGGCTCGCCGACCAGACCGCGAGCGACGGGAGACGACTGACCGCCGAGCTCATCACCACGTCCCTCGGCAGCCGATACGCCGAGAAGATCACTGTGGCCTCGGAGAGCCGGGACGGAGTCGAGATCGTCGAGGTCAGTGTCCGCACACCGCTGCCGGTCGTCGGACTCTGGGGGCCCGCCGAGGTGTGGGAGCTGAGCGGACGGTCCCTCGTCGAGGACGTCGACCGTGACTGAGGTCGTCGACAGGGCCGCCGATCGGGCGGACTCGGGAACCGCCGTCGTTGAGTTCATCTTCGCCGCGGTCGTCCTGCTCGTTCCCGTCGTCTACCTCATGCTCGCGCTCTCCCAGCTGCAGGCCGCCAGCTACGCCACCACCTCGGCGGCGGTATCGGCCTCCCGGATCGCAGCGAGGGATGCGAACCCCTCGGAACAGCGCGCCGAGGATGTCGCCGCCATGCATTTCGCCGACTTCGGGCTCCGCGACGTCCCCATCTCGATCGCCTACTCATGCTCGGGACCCTGTGGACAGGCAGGCTCGCTCGTCACCGCCACCGTCGAGACGAAGGTCCCGCTGCCAGGGATTCCCCTGCTCTTCGGATCCGCGAACTCCCCGCACATCACCATGCGGGCCTCGCACACCGACGTCGTCGCAACCTCGGGAGAGGGGTGAGCCGTGGAGTCTGCGCGCACCGCAGACGCGGTATCGGTCGACCGGCACGGGTCGGACCGCGGGTCGATCACGCCGCTGGCCATCGGATTCGTCGTCATCGCTCTCCTGCTGGCGTTCCTCATCGCTGCCCTCACCGATCTCCATATGGCCCGGCGGGAACTCCAGGCGGTGGCGGACTCCGCGGCCCTCGCCGCCTCCGATTCCTTCGAGCCCGCCCCGGGTGACGACCCCGGACTCGTGTTCTCTCCGGACGCCGCCGAACGCGCAGCCGTCCGCTACGTCACCTCCGTCGACACCCCCGACGACCTGCGCAACATCGGCGTCGACGCCGACGTCGACGGCGAACACTCGGTGGTCATCCGCCTCCGCGCCGACTACATCCCAGCGGTTCTCTCCCCCTTCGTTCCCCGCTTCATCGACCTCAGCGCCACCGCCTACGCGCGAGGGTCGCTGCGGATCTCCTGACTCGGCGATCGCAGTACCAGCGCTCCTCTGCCACCCGACGGCGACTGGTGCTCGATTCCCTGTGGATAGCGATCCCACTCGTGAGCCCGAACCCTGTGGACGCTCAGCGGGAATCCACAGGGGTGCGGAACGGGGTTGGCACCGCGGTACTGGTCGGCAACGCTGTGACGATGAGGACGACCGGAGTGCTCCAGACCATCGATCGCAGCGCCCACGTTCGCACCGACATCCTCGATGCCGACGGCGATCTGCCGCTGCTCGACGTCCTCTCGACCGTCCTCGGCAGACCTGTTTCCGTCGACGAGGTGGGCGCCGCCGATCGTCCTGGCGACCTCCCGTCGGCGGACCCTGACATGGCCGAGGGCGAGCGCCACAGCATCCGCACACCGACGTGGGCCGAGTGGCGGGCGGACCACCCGGTCACCGTGATCGGCGCCCACCGGTTCCAACGCGGGAGCGGACCGACGAGCGTCGCGGTCGTCGCCGGTCCGGATTCGGGGTTCGATCTGCACATCGATCCCAGGACGACCCTGCTCAGCCGCGTCCCGACCGACGGAGCGCTCCTCCTCGCCGATCCCTGTCTCTCCCGCTCGCCCACCCTCCTCGATCTCGGCGCCTCAGGGACCCACACCGTGATCGGATCCTCGATCGTCGTTCCCGGATCCGTCCTCGACCGGGTCGGGCGCGGTGCACCGCCCCCTCCGCCGTCAGGAATCGGTGGACGCGACACCGTCCACGTCGCCCCGGCCGCGGTCGAGGAGCCGCGCCCGGCCCGGCCCCCGCAGTGGTGGGCATTCCTCATCCCGATCGGAATCGGCATCGCCCTCGCCCTGCTCACGGGCATGTGGTGGTTCCTCCTCTTCAGCCTGTCTGCGCCCCTGTCCGGTTACCTTGCCCACATCGTCGAGAAGCGTCGATTCACGCGCGAGAGCGCCCAACACCTCGTCGACACCGCTCTCGCGCTCGACGCGGCCGTCACCCGTGCCGAGGGCCTCGTCGGCGCACGCCGTCGTGACGCCATGGAGATCCCCGGACTGTGCCTCGGGTTCGGGTCGAGCATCAGTCGCATCAGCATCGCACCGGAGTTGGCCGACCGCATCGATCACTTCGACGAGCACGCCGTCATCGCAGACACTCCGATCTCGGTCGACCCGCGAGTGACCTCGATCGTCGTCACCGGCGAGCACGACCTCCTGCTGTCGATGCTCCTGGCCTGGCTTGCCGATCGGCGGTGGGAATGGAGACTTTCGGCGAACCTCGAACGCCGCCCCGAACTCGTCGGGTTCGCTGCCGCCTCCGGGACCGCAACGGCCACCGACCCTCGCACGTCAGCGGAAATCGCCCTCGACATCGACAGCACCGGAACATGCGCCATCCTCCGTCTGGAGGCACCCGCACCGACCGCCACGGTCGCCTTCGTACTCAGCAGGCTCGGCCGGGCCCGGACGACGACGTCGACGGCCCCCGACGGCCCGGTCCCGGGGAGGCAGTTCACTGCCAGCCTCATGCCGCCGGGCCGGTTTCACAGCCTCGTGTCCGGCAGCTCACCGCCGGCGACGGCAGTCGACCTCCACCACGGTCTCGGAGACCACTACGACGACTCTCCGTCGTCGATCATCGGTCGGTGGAACGCACGATCCCACCGTCCCGTGATCGTCGGAAGAGGACCCGCGGGCACGGTGAGCATCGACCTCTTCCGGGACGGACCCCATGCCCTCGTCGCCGGCACGACAGGCAGCGGGAAGTCGCTGCTCCTCCAGACCTGGCTCCTGGGCCTGGCGCTCGAGCACCCTCCCGACCAGGTCGCGTTCATCCTCATCGACTTCAAGGGAGGAGCCACCTTCGCGCCGCTTGAAGCGCTGCCTCACACCGACAGCGTCCTCGACGACTTCGACTCCGCCGCCGCCTTCCGCGCGCTCGTCTCCGTTCGGGCGGAGATCACGCGCCGTGAGCGACTGCTCGCCGCCCATGGCTGCGCCTCGATCGACGACCTCGCCGACCCTCCACCCCGCCTCGTCGTCGTCATCGACGAATTCCATGCCCTCATGTCGACCCACCCCCGTGCCGCCGACCTCCTCGAACATCTCACTGCCCTCGGGCGGTCGCTGGGCGTCCACCTCATCCTCGCCACCCAGCGGCCGCTTGGCATCGTCACCGGTCAGATGAAGGCGAACATCAACATCCGGATCTGCCTGCGGGTCCGCGACGACGCTGACTCCCTCGACGTCATCGGAGTTCCCGACGCCGCCCACCTGCCGCCGGGGTGCCCTGGGACAGCGCTGCTCGATGCCGGATCCTCTCTCACCCGTTTCCGCGTGGCTGTCCCCTTCGCCGAGGCGGTCGCCGACCCCGGCCCGCACCGCCTGCGACTGCGACCGTGGAGTCCCGGGTGCGACGCCGGGTCGACCACCGGCGATGTCCGGGGGATATCGGTCGACCGCCTCGTCGACGCCCACCGTCGTGCCTCACCGACGACGGCGGTGAGTCAGGGTCGAGTGGTGCGCCCGCCTCTGCCCGAGACCGATGGAGTCGCCGCTCGAGCGGCAAGCCTCGACCGGTCGGCAGCAGGCCGGGACCAGTTGGCACCGCGACCGCCGTTCACGGGAATCGTCGACATTCCCGCCGAACAGAGTCAGTACGTATGGACCTTTGATCCACACGTCGACGGCTCGGTCGCCGTCATCGGGGATCCCGGCTCCGACGTCGCCGCAGCTCTCGCACAGATGGCGGCCAGTGCCTCGGTTACCCATCGCATCGTCGCCCTCGGTCGCATCGCCGAGATCATCGACTGGGCGGCGATCCGATGCGGGACGGCCTCAGGATGGCGGCTCCATGTCGTCATCGATCACCTTTCCCGGACGACCGAGAGTGCGAGCAGGCCGGAGCCGACGCTCGTCGTCTGCGACCACTGGAGCGAACTCGTCGACTCCCTCGACCACCGAACGGCGGGAGCCCTCGAGCGTCTCCTCGCCCACGCGGCGGGCTTCGGCCTCACCTTCCTCCTCGCCGGATGTCGTTCGGCGCTGCTGAGCACGTCGACCTTCCCGACGAGAGTGACCTTCCCACCGAGCAACGGCGGCGACGGACTGAGTGTCGGGCTCTCCCGGCAGCGCTTCCTCGGGACATGGCCGCGCCTGCGTGCGGTCCTCACCGGTCCCCGCGTCGCGACGACCGGCAGCGAGGGCGCCGACCTGCAACTCAGACTCTTCGACCCGCACGCCCCCGACATCGGCGACGTCCCTGCCACTGGGACCCCGGCCAGTCGGACTCCAGCCTCTCGGCCCCCGGCCACCCAGGCTCATGCGGTGGCCGGCGGGTCATGCGCGAACAGGTCACCCCGGCTCAGAGCTCAACCCCGGTGGCACGGTCTCGACGATGACCGCTGCCTCGACGACGCGACTGCCGAGGCGATCCGCCGATGGGGAAAGGGAACGGTTCCACTTGGTGTCGACCCCTTCGGCGCCGTCGTCGACTGGGACCCTGCCCGAGACGGCTCCGTGCTCACCGTGCGCGGCTCCCCGAAGAGCGGGCGGACCGAACTGGCACAGAGGATGCTGGCGACCGGTCGGGACATCCACATCACCGACGATGCGCACCTGCTCGGCGACGCGGCCGCACTCGACCTCCGTGACGGCGGGCTCCATGTCGTGACGATGCCGGTGCGCTTCACCCCCGGGTACGGTTCGCCCCTGAGCAGAGCGCACACCCTCGGCCCGGTGCTGGTGATCGGCAGCCACACCCGACAGGACCTCAGTGATCTGGGAATCCTCGGTCTGCCTCCGCTCGACGGCACCCCGGGGACCGGATGGTTCGTCACCGAGGAGCGCACCCGCGCGGTCAGACTGTTCCGGGCCGCGGCGATGTCGGACCCGTCTCAGTGCGTATCGGCAGGAGGTCCCGTGAGCGTCTCATAACGGTAGAGTTCACTCGCCTGGCCGGCGGCGAGGAGCCGATCGGCGAGCGCGGAGACGACCGGCATCCCGCTCGTACCTTCGATGACGACATCGGCGTCGACCGAGAGCCTCGCGAGCAGCAACTCGGCGTCGGCGACCGCCGCCTCGAACTGCTCGGGTGATGCGTCGGCGACGTCCTCGCGGGTCTCGAACATCGAGCCGAGGATGAGTTCCGTCGCCGGCTCCTCCTCGGCGTTCCCGGGCAGGTTCGCCGAGGCATCCTGGGCACCGCCGACCGGTGCAGGCTCGGCTTCGCGGGCATAGGAGACGGCGAAGGCACTCAGCCCGCTCGCCGCATCGCTGCCGGAACCGGCCGCCGCGGAATCGCTCGTGAGCAGGGCCGCACCGTGGGCACCGGCGGCCTCGGAGAGGAACGCCGTGGCCACCTGACCGATCGTCAGCGGCGCGACCGCATCATCACGGTTGACCGCCGCGTACCACTGAGCGAACGCCTTCGTCAGCTTGACCGAGCCCGTCGAGACGATCTCGAGGTCCTCGGCGCGGCCGCCGCCGCTCGGCGGCAGAGCACCAGCGGGAACCTTGATCACCCGCGTCGTCGTCAGCGGCACGAAGCCGAGCGCCTCGGCGAACTTCTCCCCGACGCTTCCGGCCTCGACACGGGCACGGAGGTCAAGGCCTTCGAGCGCGGTGCCGGCGGTCTCGGCGGACACCGCCTCGAAGAGCTCACGCCCAAGACCGTGCCCGCGCTCCTCGGCGGCGACCTCGACGTTCACCCACGCTCGGTGCGGGTGAAGCGGGGATTCCATGATCGCTGCGGCACCGACGGGGACACCGGGGACCACCTCGGCGAGGACGGAGCGCAGCAGCGGCGAGTCGGAGGCCGGCCGGAACAGGGAGCGGGCCATGTGAGCGGCCGGAGTCGGGGCATCGGCGAACACCTCGTTCAGTCGCAGATCGTCACCGTCGGCAAGTGGTCTGATCGGCATGGGAAGCGCTCCTAGCGGCATGTCAGATGTTGATAATCTTGGCGTCATGACTGACTTAAGCGATCCTACCGCCGCCGCACAGGCAGCGGCCACGACCATCAACTCCGCCGCCGGGATCGACTCCCACGACATCGCCCTCGTCCTCGGATCCGGATGGGGTGGAGCAGCCGAGCTGCTCGGCGAAACGGTCAGTGAGATCCCCGCCGCCGAAGTCCCCGGCTTCCACGCCCCGGCCGTCGCCGGACACGGCGCGACCCTGCGGACGGTCCGGATCGAATCGAGCGGGAAGTACGCTCTCGTCCTCGGCTCGCGCACCCATTACTACGAGGGCAAGGGTGTCCGCGCCGTCGCCCACGGGGTGCGCACAGCCGCAGCCGCCGGCTGCCAGAGCCTTGTCCTCACCAACGGCTGCGGCGGACTCAACCGGAACTGGAAACCCGGCACCCCGGTCCTCATCTCCGACCACATCAACCTCACCGGCACCTCCCCCATCGAGGGCGCGAACTTCGTCGACCTCACCGACCTCTACTCCCCGCGCATGCGCGGCATCGCCAAGGAGATCGACCCCACCCTCGATGAGGGTGTCTACGCCCAGTTCTCCGGCCCCCACTACGAGACGCCCGCCGAGGTGCGCATGGCCGGGATCCTCGGCGCCGACCTCGTCGGCATGTCGACGACGCTCGAGGCCATCGCCGCACGTCAGGCAGGACTCGAGCTCATGGGCATCTCGCTCGTGACGAACCTCGCCGCCGGCATCCAGGAGACCCCGCTCTCCCACGCCGAGGTCATCGAGGCCGGTGCCGCTGCCGCTCCGCGGATCTCCCGGCTGCTCGCCGACATCGTCGGAAAGCTCTGAGACATGAGTGCCTCGACCGAACGCGTCGCCGACCGCTTCACGCAGGGATTCGACGCCGAGACCGTCCGCGCCTGGATCGCCGATGACCCCGATGAGGAGACCGCGACGTCACTGACGAGCATCCTCGCCGAGGCGGAGGCCGGGGATGCGGCGGCGCTCGCCGACCTCGAGGACCGGTTCTCAGGTCCCCTCGTCTTCGGCACCGCGGGACTGCGCGGGGAGATCGCCGCCGGGCCGAACCGGATGAACCGTTCGGTCGTCATCCGCGCCGCCGCCGGCCTCTCGGCGTTCCTCGCCGAGACCGTGGGACCGGGCTTCCGCGTCGTCATCGGCTGCGATGCCCGCTACAAATCGGCCGACTTCGCCCGGGACACCGCCGCCGTCGTCACCGCCGCCGGTGGTGTGGCCATCCAGCTGCCCGAGCAGCTGCCGACCCCGCTCACTGCGTTCGCCCTCACCCACTTACGGGCCGACGCCGCGGTCATGGTCACCGCCAGCCACAATCCGCCCGCGGACAACGGCTACAAGGTCTATCTCGGGCAGCGTCCGCTGCTCGCGATCGAGCCCGACGCCGCGACCGCCCGGGCGGGTGCCGGAGCCCAGATCGTCCCACCCGCAGATGCGCTCATCGCGGAGAGGATCGCCGAGGTGCCCTCCGTCGCCTCGGTCCCGCGCGCCGAATCCGGGTGGGAGCTCCTCGACTCCTCGATCGTCGACTCCTACCTCGAGTCCATCGAGGCCCTCGGGGTTCGCGCGAGCGCCGACCTGCGGATCGTGCTGACCTCCCTCCACGGTGTCGGTGCCGGAGTCGCCGAGGCGGCCCTCGCCCTCACCGGGTTCTCCGACGTCCACCCGGTGTCGAGTCAGCAGGCCCCAGACCCCGACTTCCCGACGGTGACCTTCCCCAATCCGGAGGAGGCCGGTGCGCTCGACGAGTCGTACGCTCTGGCCCGGGAGATCGACGCCGACCTCATCATCGCCAACGACCCCGATGCGGACCGGTTCTCGGCAGCGATCCCCGACGCGACGGCACCGACTGGGTTCCGGCAGCTGACCGGCGACGAGGTGGGACTCCTCCTCGGCGAGGACATCGCCGCCCGCCTGGCGGCCGAAGCACCGGCTTCCACCCCGCCCGCGCCGGAGTCGCAGACGACCCCCGTCTTCGCGAATTCGATCGTCTCCTCCCGCGGACTCGCGGCAGCCGTACAGGCTCACGGGTTCGCCGCCGTGCAGACGCTCACCGGCTTCAAGTGGATCTCCCGCGTGCCGGGGCTCGTCTTCGGCTACGAGGAGGCGCTCGGCTACTGCGTCGATCCGAGTGTCGTCCGTGACAAGGACGGCATCTCCGCGGCCGTGACGTTCGCAGCGCTGGCCTCACGCCTCGAACACGAAGGATCGTCGATCGAGGCCGAACTCGACCGGATCCGCTCCCGCGACGGGTACTACGCGACGGCTCCGCTGAGCTTCCGCCTCGACGACGTCTCACTCATCGCCGCGGCGATGGCGAAGCTGCGGGAGGACCCGCCGGCGATGTTGGCCGGCTCCCCCGTCGTCGCGGTCCACGACCTCTCGAGCGGTTTCGACGGCCTGCCGCCGACCGACGGCATCCTCCTGCTCTCGGAGTCGGATTCCCGGGTCATCGTCCGGCCCTCAGGCACAGAGCCCAAACTCAAGTGCTACCTCGAGGTCGTCGGGACTCCGGAGCTCGCCGAGGCGGCCCGAGCAGAAGACGACCGTGCCCTCGCCGCCGCCGGGCTCTCGGCCGGGAACTCCTCGGCGAGTGCGGCCCTGGGTCCGGCGCTGCGCGAACGGCTGTCGACGATCTCCGCGGAGCTCAAGGCCTACTTCGGGCTCTGAGCCGAAGCACGGTGGACACGGCGCATGGACCGTGTCCGTGCGGGTTCACCGTGCCGGCGGCCCTCAGTCGCTCAGCCCAGCGAGGATCGCAGCCGAACCGGAGAGGCCGAGACGCGAGGCACCAGCGGAGATCATCTCCTCGGCGGCTTCGACGGTGCGGATGCCGCCGGAGGCCTTGACGCCGAGGCGGTCGCCGACGGTCTCGCGCATGAGGGCGACGGCGTGGGCGCTCGCTCCTCCTGCCGGGTGGAAGCCGGTCGAGGTCTTGACGAAGTCGGCTCCGGCCGCCTCGGCGCGAGCGCAGACCTCGACGATCTGCTCATCGGTCAGGGCTGCCGACTCGATGATCACCTTGACGAGCGCATCGCCGCTGGCCTCGACGACTCCGCGGATGTCGGCCTCGACGGCGTCATAGTCCCCGGCGATCGCCTGGCCGATGTTGATGACCATGTCGACCTCGTCGGCTCCGTCGGCGACGGCGCGCTCGGTCTCAGCGGCCTTGATCTCCGGCTTGACCTGGCCTGAGGGGAATCCGACGACGGTGGCGACGACGAGGTCACCGGTCTCCCTCAGCGGCAGCATCGACGGGGAGACGCACACGGCGAGCACGCCCAGTTCCTTCGCCTCAGCGACGAGGGCGTCGACGTCGGCCGGAGTCGCCTCGGGCTTGAGCAGGGTGTGGTCGATGATTGTCGCGACGTCGGTGCGGCTGGTCATGGTGTCCTCCAGAAGTGGGTGCAGGTGTTCGTCTGCGGTGTCGTGGGCTGGTCTCGGTCTGGGTCTACGTGATCGTCTCGAGGACGATCGAGTCGGCGACGGAGTCGGTGTCTCCCCCGATCTCGTAGGCGCCGACGAGGGACTCGAGCGCCCGTTCGAAGCGCTCCGGAGTGTCGGTGTGCAGGGTGAGCAGCGGGTCGCCGGCGGCGACGGTGTCCCCGGGCTTCGCGTGGAGTTCGATGCCGGCGACGGCCTGCACCGGGTCCTCCTTCCGGGCGCGACCGGCGCCGAGGCGCCACGAGGCGACCCCGACGGAGAGCGCGTCGAGTTTGGTGAGCACCCCGGACTCGGGGGCGAAGACGACCTCGGTGTCCTTGGCCACCGGCAGCGGGGCCTCGGGGTCACCGTGCTGAGCGCGGATCATCGCCGTCCACTTGTCCATCGCCCGGCCGTCGTTGAGCGCCGCGCGGACGTCGACATCGGTCTTGCCCGCCAGGCGCAGCATCTCCTCGGCGAGCGCCACGGTGAGGTCGACGACGTCGGAGGGTCCCCCGCCGGCGAGGACCTCGACGGACTCGCGCACCTCGAGGGCGTTGCCGACTGTCAGGCCGAGCGGCGTCGACATGTCGGTGAGCAGCGCGGAGGTCTCCACTCCCGCGGCCTTCCCGAGGTCGACCATCGTCCGGGCGAGCCGACGCGCCTTCTCGAGGTCCTTCATGAACGCCCCGGAGCCGACCTTGACGTCGAGGACGAGGCCCGCGGTGCCCTCGGCGATCTTCTTCGACATGATCGACGAGGCGATGAGCGGGATGCAGTCGACGGTCGCGGTCGTGTCCCGCAGGGCGTAGAGCTTCTTGTCCGCCGGAGCAAGCCCGGAGCCCGCGGCGCAGATGACGGCGCCGATGTCCTCGAGCTGGGTGAGGATCTCCTCATTGCTCAGTCCCGCCTGCCAGCCGGGGATCGCCTCGAGCTTGTCGAGGGTGCCGCCCGTGTGCCCGAGACCGCGGCCGGAGAGCTGCGGGACGGCGACGTCGAAGACGGCGACGAGCGGGGCGAGCGGCAGGGTGATCTTGTCCCCGACCCCACCCGTCGAATGCTTGTCCGAGGTCGTGCGCGACAGCGAGGAGAAGTCCATCCGCTCCCCCGAGGCGATCATCGCCTGGGTCCAGTGCGCGATCTCCTCAGGCCCCATGTCGTTGAGGAAGATCGCCATGGCCAGTGCCGCCATCTGCTCGTCGGCGACGACGCCGCGCGTGTACGCGTCGATGACCCAGTCGATCTGGTCCTTCGGCAACGGCTTCCCATCGCGTTTGGTCGCGATGACGTCGACGGCGTCGAATGCCTCTACGGTCACGTGGTCCTCCGGTCGTGGGTAAGAATGTGGTGCGTCAGTGCTTCGGGTGATCGTGCTCGCCGAGGCTGTCGGCCGTGCCGTCGTCGCCGGCCACGTCGTCGCCTCCGCCCCCGGCAGAGCTGTCCCCGGCAGCGCCGCCTCCATCGCTCGCGTGGCGGCCGATGTGCTCGCCGAGGTTGCCCGGGCCGAAGGCGTCGGGGAGGACGACGGCCATCGTCTCCCGACCTGCCGGCATGTTGAGGACGAGGTCGGGCCCGCCGTGCTCGAAGAGCAGCTGTCGGCAGCGCCCGCAGGGGACGAGCGTCCTGCCCTGACCGTCGACGCAGTCGAAGGCCACGAGGCGTCCGCCCCCGGTCATGAGGAGGTCGGAGACGAGCGAGCACTCCGCGCACAGGGTCACCCCGTACGAGGCGTTCTCGATGTTGCAGCCGCTGACGATCCGACCGTCATCGACGAGCGCGGAGGCCCCCACCGGGTAGGCCGAATACGGTGCGTAGGCCTTCTCCATCGCCGCCACCGCCGAGGCGCGCAGGAGGTCCCACGTGTCCTCGGTGAGGTCAGCGACCTCGACGCGCCGCTCGGGTTCGCTCCACATCGGACCGTCTCCGGTCGTCGGCTCAGACATCATGGCTGTCCTCCACTCTCCTCGTCGCGTTCAGGCTCTCACATCTCCATCATCACGACTTCACGTACGGCACGCCTTCGGCCGCCGGCGGGCGAACCCGACCGACGAATCCGGCGACGGCGAGGATCGTGACGATGTAGGGCAGCATGAGCAGCAGTTCGTTGGGCACGGGCGTGCCGATCGACTGCAGTGTGTTGCCGAGGCTCTTCGAGAACCCGAAGAGCAGGGCCGCGAAGAGCGCGCCCTTGGGGTTCCATTTCCCGAGGATCATCGCGGCCAGGGCGATGTAGCCCTGCCCTGCCGACATCTCCTTGCCGAAGGCCAGGCCCGAGCCGATCGTGAAGAAGGCACCGCCGAGACCGGCGATGGCTCCGGCCATGATCGTGTTGCGCACGCGCGTGTAGTTGACCTTGATGCCCACGGTGTCCGCGGCCTTCGGGTGTTCGCCGACCGCACGCATCCGCAGACCCCACTTCGACCGGAAGACGAAGATCTGGAGGGCGATGACGACGACGTACATGATGTAGACGAGGATGTTCTGGTCGAAGAGCACCCGTCCGAGGATCGGGATGTCCGAGAGCAGCGGGATCGGCAGGTTCGGCAGCTTCTGCCGCGCGTTCCACAGCTCCGGGTTCTCCGTGAGCACCGTCGAGTAGAGGAAGCTCGTGAGGCCGACGACGAGGACGTTGAGGACGACGCCGATGATGATCTGATTGACCCAGTACTTCACAGCGAAGAACGTGAGCACGACGGCGACGAGCGCACCGGCGATGGGTGCGGCGATGAGTCCCGCATACGGATTCTTCACGACCGAGGCGACGACCGCGGCGAGGAACGCCCCGGCGAGAAGCTGGCCCTCGATGGCGATGTTGATGATGCCCGAGCGCTCACCGATGAGACCGCACATCGCGCCGAAGATGAGCGGCACGGACAGCGCCAGTGCTCCGGCGAGCAGCGTGGTCATGGGGATGACGCCGCCGCTGCCGCCTCCGGCCCACGCCAGGAACGCGAGGACGAAGACGACGCCGAAGGTCATCGGGAACCACGAGTCGAGGTGACGGCGCCCCACCGCGAACCACACGGCGACAGCAGCCATGGCGACGAGGACGAGCGAGAGGACGAGACCTGCGACCTTCGAGGGGATGACGAGGTCGGGGATCGCGAAGAAGTCACCGCTCGAGGCGATCCGGAACGTCGTCTCACCGGCCCGGCCGATGATGCCGAAGAAGATGAGCGCGATGAGCGCGAGGACGGAGTAGACGATCGGGTACTTCCATGCGATCGGCGCGAGCACCTTCGTCGGGGCCCCGGTCGGGGTGTCAAGAGTCTGTGCGCTCATCTCAGGACTCCTTCCGCTTGAGCACCGGCGCAGGCAGGTGGAAGATCGACCTCACGAGCGGCGGGGCCGCGATGAGCAGGACGATGACGGACTGGACGACGAGGACGATGTCGATCGGCGTGCCCGTCTGCGACTGCATGAGGTATCCGCCGGCCTTGAACGCGCCGAAGAGGAGTCCGGCGAAGAACGTGCCCAAGGGCTTCGACCGGCCGAGCAGGGCCACGGTGATCGCATCGAAGCCGATCGACCCGGCGATGCCGCCGGTGAGCTTGTCCTCGGTCCCGAGCACCTGTGCGGCACCGCCGAGGCCGGCGAGGCCACCGGCGATGACCATGACGAGGACCGTCACCTTCGCCACGGAGATGCCCGCTGTGCGCGCGGCGTGGGGGTTCGCACCCACGGCCTTGAACTCGAATCCGATGGTCGAGCGCTCGAGCAGCCACCACACGAAGATCGTCGCGAGGATCGCGAGGATGAACCCGAAGTGGAGGCGGAAGGGCGGGGGCAGAAGGAGGAACATCTGCGCGGATTCGTCGATCGCGCGCGACTGCGGGTTCGCCGACTGGGTGTGCGTGAACCACGACTGCTTGAGCAGGTAGCCGAGCAGGTAGCCGGCGATCGAGTTGAGCATGATCGTCACGATCACCTCATTCGCCCCGGTCTTCGCCTTGAGGACGCCGGCGATGCCCGCCCAGATCGCACCGCCGATGATGCCGCCGAGAGCGGCGACGAGCATGTGGACGACGGGCGGCAGCGGCAGTGCGTAGCCGAGGAAGCCGGCGACCGTGGCACCGAGGATGACCTGGCCCTGGCCGCCGATGTTGAACAGTCCCGAGCGGAACGCGAGCGCGATGCCGAGGCCGGTGAGGATGAGCGGGGTGGCGCTGACGAGGGATTCGGTGAGCGGGCGGATCGCGCGCTCAGGGGTGCGGGCGTTCCAGTCGAAGACGGCCCCGCGGAAGAGCGCGGAGTACGCGTCGCCGACGGTGGAGAAGACCGTGGAGAAGAAGGCTCCGGGGGCGGAGAGGATGTTCTTCGCGGCGGCGACGACCTCGGCGTTGGCGACGGCGATGAGGACGCCGCCGACGAGGAGGGCGAGGACGATCGCGAGCAGGGAGACGAGCCACGATCCCGAGAGGATCTCCTGGAGGAGCGTCTGCTGCCTGCCCGGCTTCGCCTCGGCGGTCGGCGGCGGGGCCGGGGAGGGCGCGGCCGGGGAAATGTCAGTCGTCATTCGGTCTCCTCCGCCGAGGTGGTGGCTGAGTCTGGGGTCGTCGTCGAGGCGGCAGGGTCGGCAGTGCCCGTGCCCGCTGACGACATGGCCTCCTCGGCGGGGACACCGGCCATCATCAGGCCCAGCGCCTCCCGGGAGGTCTCGGGTCCGACGATGCCGACGATGCGCCCGGAGTACATCACGGCGATCCGGTCGGCGAGTCCGTAGACCTCGTCGAGTTCGGTCGAGACGATGATGCACGGGGTGCCGGTGTCGCGTTCGGCGATGACGCGCTTGTGGACGAACTCGATCGATCCGACGTCGAGGCCGCGGGTGGGCTGGCTGGCGATGAAGAGGCGCAGCTCGCGTCCGAGTTCGCGGGAGAGGACGACCTTCTGCTGGTTGCCGCCCGAGAGCGTGGCGATGGGGTCGGCGACGCTGCCGAGGCGGATGTCGAACTCGTCGACCTTCTTCTTCGCCTCGGCGGTGATGACGGAGGGCCGGAGGTTGAGGCCCTTCGCGTACGGGGGACGGTCGTAGACGTCGAGGATCATGTTCTCGCGGATCGCGAACTCGGCGATGATGCCGTCGGTCGAGCGGTCTTCGGGGACGAAGCCGATGCCGGTGCCCAGCCGGTCCTTGACGCTGGCGCCGACGAGGTCCTTCCCGTCAAGGGTGATCGTGCCCAGGCGCGGTTCGGTGAGCCCGATGATCGTCTCGGCGAGCTCGGTCTGCCCGTTGCCCTGGACGCCGGCGATCGCGAGGATCTCGCCGCGGCGGACGTCGAAGCTGACGTCGTCGACGACGACGTTCTCGGCCTTGTCGACGACGGTGAGCCCGCGCACCTGGAACGTCGCGTCCCCGGGTGCGGCAGGGGTCTTCTGCGTCGTCAGGGACACCTCGCGGCCGACCATCTGGCTGGCGAGCTCCGCCTCGGTGGACTCCGGCGACGCCTCGCCGACGATCTTCCCGCGCCGGATGACCGTGATCGAATCGGCGATCGCGCGGACCTCGCGCAGCTTGTGGGTGATGAAGACGATCGAGGTGCCCTGCTCCTTGAGCTGGCGCATGATCGAGATGAGCTCGTCGGTCTCCTGCGGGGTGAGCACGGCGGTGGGCTCGTCGAGGATGAGGATCTCCGCGTCCCGGGAGAGAGCCTTGATGATCTCGACTCGCTGCTGCGCACCGACGGGGAGGTCCTCGATGAGGGCGTCGGGGTCGATGTCGAACCCGAACCGGGAGGAGATCTCCCTGACCTTCGCCCGCGCCTCGGCGAGGTCGATGATGCCGAGGCTCTTCGTCGGTTCGTAGCCGAGCGCCACGGATTCGGCGACGGTGAACACGGGCACGAGCATGAAGTGCTGGTGGACCATGCCGATGCCCGCGGCCACGGCGTCACCGGGTCCGGCGAAGGTCACCGGCTTGTCGTCGATGAGGATCTCTCCCCCATCGGGGTCGTAGAGACCGTAGAGGACGTTCATCATCGTCGACTTGCCGGCGCCGTTCTCACCGAGAATGGCGTGGATCTCGCCCGGTTCGACCGTGAGGTCGATGTGGTCGTTGGCGACGAACGATCCGAACACCTTCGTCATCCCGCGAAGCTCGAGTTTCACTGCTCGACGCTCTCCTCACACACTTGAAAACTGCAGGGCCGAAAGACTTCGACCCTGCAGTTTACCCCGCTGATCACTTAGGCGAGTTCTCCGACTCGACCTTGATGGTGCCGTCGATGATCTGCTGCTTGAGCTCGTCGACCTTCGTCTTCACGTCCTCGGGGACCTCCTTGTCGAAGTCGTGGTACGGAGCGAGTCCCACGCCTTCGTTCTCGAGGGTGCCGACGTAGGGCTCGGAGGTGAACTTGTCCTCGGTGCCCTCCTTGACGGTGTCCTCGACGGCGTTGGCGATCTCCTTTACCACCGAGGTGAGGATGATGTCGCCGTACTCCGTCGACTCGTAGCCGTCGGTGTCGACCCAGATGAGCTTGACGTCGCCGGCTTCCTTCGCGGCTGCCGCGGCACCGAGGCCGACGGGGCCGGCGACGGGCATGACGATGTCGGCGCCCTGGGAGATGAGCTGCTTCGTCAGCTCCTGGCCCTGGCCCTGGTTCTCGAAGTCGCCGGAGAACGAGCCCTCCTGCTTGGCCTTGTCCCAGCCGAGGAGTTCGACGTTCTTGCCGTTGTCGTCGTTGAACTTCTTCACCCCGTCGGCGAAGCCGTCCATGAAGACGGTGACCGAGGGGATCTGGATGCCGCCGAAGGTGCCGACCTTGCCGGACTTCGACGTGGCCGCCGCGACATAGCCGGCGAGGTAGGCCGCCTCGGCGGTGTTGAAGACAAGCGGCTTGGCGTTCTCCAGGGTGACGGGGTTGCCGTCGGCGTCGGAGAACGTCGAGTCGATGAGCGCGAAGTTGAGGTCGGGGTTGGCCTCGGCGGCGGACTGGATCGCATCCTCGAGGAGGAAGCCGACGCCGAAGGTGAGGTTGCAGCCCTGCTGGACCATGTTGTCGACATTTGGGGTGAAGTCCGCGTCGCCCTGCGACTCCGCGAGCTTCTCCTGGATGCCGAGGGTCTCCACGGCCTTCGTCAGACCCGCACGTCCCGACTGGTTGAACGACTGGTCGTCCCAGCCGCCGGAGTCGGAGACCATGCAGGCGAGGTAGTCCTCGGCGTTCGTGCCGCTGTCGCCGGAACCGCAGGCGGAGAGGGCAAGGGCGGATACGGCGACCATGGAGACCGCAGATGCGAGCTTTTTCAAGGTTTACTCTTTTCTCGAAGAACCGACACCGGCGACGGTGGAGGACCACCGGCCGACTCGTCACGAAGATGTGAAACCACTGGGTGATCGGTCACACTTCGGTGAGTTTTCGGCCAGTCTAATGCACGTGAGCCTTGTCTCACGCGCGTCTACCATCCGGATGTCCGACACCGATATGAAAACGCAATGTGGCGTCCGCCGTGCTCTACCCTTGACTCTGTTATGGCACATCTTCTCGGGGCCGAAGCCCTGCACCTCGAATACCCGACCCGCATCGTCTTCGACTCCGTGACCCTCGGCGTCGACACCGGGGACATGATCGGCATCGTCGGCCGCAACGGCGACGGAAAGTCGAGCCTGCTCGGGATGCTCGCCGGCACCATCACCCCTGACGCGGGACGCGTGACCTACCGCGGAGGCCTGCGCCTGGGGATGCTCACGCAGCGCGACGACCTCGAGGACACGGCGACCGTGGGCCACTCCGTCGTCGGGGACCGGCCCGACTACGAGTGGGCAGGCGATGCGAGGGTCCGCGACATCATCGCGGGCCTCATCTCCGACCTCGACTGGCAGGCGCCGATCGGCAGCCTCTCCGGCGGGCAGCGCCGCCGCGTCGCGCTCGCCGCGCTCCTCGTCGAGGACTGGGACCTCATCATCCTCGACGAGCCGACCAACCACCTCGACGTCGACGGCATCGCGTGGCTGGCCCGGCATCTGCAGAACCGCTGGCCGAAGAACTCCGGTGCCCTCCTGCTGGTCACCCACGACCGCTGGTTCCTCGACGAGGTGTGCACGAAGACGTGGGAGGTCCACGGCCGCATCGTCGAGCCCTTCGAGGGCGGGTACGCCGCCTACGTCCTCCAGCGCGTCGAACGCGACCGGATCGCCGCCGCCACCGAGGCGAAGCGTCAGAACCTCATGCGCAAGGAGCTCGCGTGGCTGCGCCGCGGTGCCCCGGCCCGGACGTCGAAGCCGAAGTTCCGCATCGAGGCGGCCAACCAGCTCATCGCCGACGTCCCCGAGGTGCGCAACCCCATCGAACTGAAGAAGATGGCCACCGCCCGCCTCGGCAAGGACGTCGTCGACCTCCTCGACGTGTCCGTGAGCTTCGGGGACAGGAAGATCCTCGACGACGTCACATGGCGCATCGGTCCCGGCGAGCGCACCGGCATCCTCGGACCCAACGGCGCCGGAAAATCGACCCTGCTCGGCCTCATCGCCGGAACCCTCGAGCCGAGTACCGGTCGGGTCAAGCGGGGCAAGACCGTCGAGGTCGGCGTCCTCGACCAGCAGTTCAAGGACCTCGCCGAGATCGGGGGTCGTCGGGTGCGCGACGTCCTCGCCGAGGCGAAGACGACCTTCACGATCGAAGGCAGGGACTTCACGCCGGCTCAGCTGCTCGAACGCCTCGGCTTCGCGCGCGAGCACCTCTCGGCACGGGTCAACGACCTCTCCGGTGGGCAGAAGCGGCGGCTGCAGCTCCTCCTTCTGCTCATGTCCGAACCCAATGTCATCATCCTCGACGAACCCAACAATTCGATGGGTTGTTCGTTCCGGACGCCTCGATTCTACCGTCGTGGCAGGGCAGCGTCACACCCCGTTGCTGGGTGTCGTACCCGTGCGAGGCGGGTTGTACCGTGCCGCACCGCGCTGGTCGGGAAGGGTGGTCGCTGATGGCTACACCTCTTCTGGGGGCCGAAGGGCTGCACTTGGAGTACCCGACGCGGGTGGTCTTCGACTCGCTCTCGGTCGGGATCGAGGAGGGCGACCGGATCGGGATCGTCGGTCGCAACGGTGACGGCAAGTCGAGCCTGCTGGGGATGCTCTCGGGGCAAATCGAGCCGCAGGCGGGTCGGGTGACCCGGCGCGGCGGCGTGCGGTTCGGCGTGCTCGGTCAGAGTGACGACCTCGATCCGGAGGCCACGGTCGGGTACTCGATCGCCGGCGACGCGCCGGAGCATGAGTGGGCCAGCGATGCCCGCATCCGCGATGTGATCGGCGGGCTGGTCCCGGATATCTCCTGGGATGCGGTGATCGGCCGACTCAGCGGAGGGCAACGGCGGCGCGTGGCCCTCGCTGCCCTGCTGGTGGGCGACTGGGAACTCATCGCTCTCGATGAGCCTACGAACCATCTTGATGTTGAGGGCATCGCCTGGCTGGCCGAGCACATGAAGCGACGCTGGCCCAAGAACAGCGGCGGACTGCTGGTCATCACGCACGATCGCTGGTTCCTCGATGAGGTCTGCACCGAGACGTGGGAGGTGCACGACGGCACGGTCGAGCCGTTCGAGGGCGGCTACGCCGCCTACGTGCTCCAGCGGGTCGAGCGAGATCGGATGGCCGCTGCGGCCGAGAGCAAGCGGCAGAACCTGATGCGCAAGGAGCTGGCGTGGCTGCGGCGAGGCGCTCCGGCGCGCACGTCGAAGCCGAAGTTCCGGATCGACGCGGCCAACGAGCTGATCGCTGACGTGCCGCCGGTGCGCAACCCCATCGAGCTGCAGCGGGTCGCGGTGGCCCGGCTGGGCAAGCAGGTCGTGGACCTGGAGAACGTGAGCGTGAGCTTCGGGGATCGGAAGGTTCTCGATGACGTGACCTGGCGGATCGCTCCGGGTGAGCGCACCGGCATCCTGGGCGCGAACGGGGCGGGCAAGTCCACACTGCTCGGGCTGATCTGCGGCACTCTGGAGCCGACCGAGGGTCGGGTCAAGCGAGGCAAGACGGTGCAGGTCGGCATCCTCGATCAGCAGTTCTCCCAGCTCGCCGACATCGGCGGCGACCGGGTGCGCGAGGTCCTGGCACGCACCAAGACCACGTTCCAGATCGACGGCAAGGACCTCACGCCGGCGCAGCTGCTCGAACGGCTCGGCTTCGCCCGCGAACACCTCTCGGCACGGGTCGATGACCTCTCCGGCGGGCAGAAGCGGCGGCTGCAACTGCTGATGCTGCTGCTCAGCGAGCCAAACCTGCTGCTTCTCGATGAGCCGACGAACGATGTTGACGCGGACATGCTCGCGGCGCTGGAGGACCTGCTGGACTCGTGGCCTGGCACGTTGATCGTGGTCTCTCACGACCGCTACCTGCTGGAGCGGGTCACCGACCAGCAGTATGCGATCCTCGACGGCGGGTTGCGGCACGTGCCCGGCGGGGTGGACGAGTATCTGCGGCTGCGAGCCGCACAGGAGCAGCAGGCCGTGACCCCGTCGCCGATGAGCGCTCAGAGCAGCGAGGAGAAGACGGCGGCGTCGTCTTCGGCTTCGGAGTTGTCGGGTGCGGAGCGCCGGGCGGTGCAGAAGGAAATCGGCGCGATCGAGCGCCGGCTGGAGAAGCTGTCGGGAAGCATCGAGCGCATCCATCAGCGTCTCGCCGACCACGACCAGAGCGACTACGAGGGCTTGCAAGGCCATACCGATGAGCTGCGCCAGGCAGAGGACGAGGTCGCCGAGCTCGAAGAGCGGTGGCTGGAGCTGTCCGAGTCGATCTCCTGACGGGCCAGGGCTTCCGTCCCGCATACATGGGTTCGCGCCTGCCGCTTCGTGAGTGACAGGCGCGAACTGTGTATCGGGGAAGGTCGGGTGGTTAGTCGAAGGGCGGATCGTCTTTCTCGGTCTCGGCATCGCCGTCGATGCGCCGGGCATCGGCGATGCTCAACTCGTACATCGACCCTCGCACGCAGTCGTCGAGGACGGGGCCGGTGAGGATGCCTGTGGCGACGTGGACGGTGACCCCGGCTCGGTCGAGAGCGTCGCCGGTGCGCAGGTTGGCCACGGGGGCTCGGCCGAGGCGCCATATCTCGGCGACGATCACGTCGGTAACCTCGCCCTTAGCGGCCGGGTCGAGGAGCTGGGCGAGACCGGGGCCTGTGTGGCCGGCATCGGTGAAGACGCCGTCCTCGGTCAGGCCACGCTCGTGCAGATACTCCCGGCAGTCTTCTGCCTGCTGGTTGGTCTGCGCTTCGCTGTCGGTCGCGCTGCGCAGGTAGAGAACCGCCTTGGTCATGACGCACCCCCTGCCATGATCGGGGCGGAGGAGACGCCCTGTGCCTGGCGCCGCTGGCGTCGCTCGGTGTGCTCGTGGATGCGCACGCGGGCGAGCAGGACCAGGCTGACGGGGCCGATCCAGAGCATCTTGAACGCTGACCAGATCGCGATGAGCACGACGAGGTTGAGCCAGCCCGGCCCGCCGTCACGGATGATGACGGTCAGCAGGCTCGCGGTGTAAAAGTATGGGATCGCGAGCAGCATTGCCGGGAGGCCCCACTTGAGGCCGTGACGGGTGCGGACCTTGTCGAGCACGATGTTGGTCGGCATCCATCGGCGCATGAAGATGCGGATGTGGATGCTGGCGAACCAGATGAGTCGGAACATGATGCCTCCAAGCACGTAACTGTGGTGAGGCAGTACGTGTGGAGTGTCCCGGAGGACGGCCCCGAGGGGGCCTACATGGTGAGGGGTGAATCTGCCTCTGTGCTTCTCACTCTACGCCGCACGTACGACACGCGGTAGCCCCCGTCGGCCGTGCTCGGTCGCTGGCGGTGCACCTTGCCCGTGACTGTCTGGGAAGGGGCACAGATCATGGCGAAGCTGGCAGAGCAGGCGAAGGGTGAGCAGCAGGCGCGGATGATGCTGTCGATGATCGCCGAGCCCGACGACGCGGCCACCGGCCGCGTCCTGCACCGAGTCGGCGGGGTCGAGACGCTGCGGCTGCTCGAAGACGACCAGGCCACAGTACCGGAGATGAACCGCGCCGATGCGATCGCCTGGCGCAACCGCGTCGCCCCGCGCATTGAGGGCGACATCCCCGCCCGTGTCGCGGATGCGGAACGAGCCGGTATATCCACGCTCATCCCGACCGATACGGACTGGCCGCACTCGCTCAACGACCTCGGCCCCCGCGCCCCGTACCTGCTGTGGACGCGTGGGGCGACATCGCTCCTTTCCGGTGCTCTCACGGATCGGGTCACGATCACCGGCTCCAGAGCCGCCAGCGAGTACGGCGTGCAGGTCGCCGGGCACCTCGCGAGCGATCTCGCGCACCACGAGCGCACGATCGTCGCCGGTGGCGCCTATGGCATCGACGCCGCAGCACACCGCGCTGCGCTGACCGCAGGCGGGAGCACGATCGCGGTGCTGGCCGGCGGCGTTGACCGCCCTTATCCGGCTCTTCGTAATTGAGAGTGTAGATCGGTGATTCCAGGACACGGCGAGTCGCTGCGCGGATAGACGTCGAGGTCTTCCGATGATGGAAGTTCTCACACAATCCATCCGAAAGACCTCGACGTGGCCAAGCCTACTTTCTCGACCCCTGACCTCACGACATTCTGCCGACTCGACACCCTCGATCTGACCTGCACCGGCCAAAACATCACCGGGCACAAGGCGATTCTGGAATGCCGGCCCAACACTGCTGATGACTGGTGCCGTCGGTGCGGTGGCCACGGGATCGTTCGCGATACCGTCGTCCGCCGTCTGGCCCACGAACCTTTCGGCTACCGACCAACCACGCTTCATCTTCGCCTCCGCCGTTACAAATGCGTCGAGTGTGGCCGCGTCTGGCGTCAAGACGCCACAGCCGCGGCACCACCACGAGCGAAGATCTCGCGAACCGGCCTCGACTGGGCGTTGCGTGCCCTCGTCATCGATCACGACACCGTGTCCGTCATCGCTGCGAAACTCGCAGTGTCCTGGCACACCGCGAACTCCGCCGTCCTCGCTGAAGGTCAGCGGTTGTTGATCAACGACCCGACTCGTTTCGACGGGGTCAGCGTCATTGGTGTCGACGAGCATGTATGGCGGCATACCCGGCGTGGCGACAAGTACGTCACCGTCATCATCGACCTCACCCCGATCAGCGAGGGAACAGGCTCGGCACGTCTGCTCGACATGGTGGCTGGCCGTTCGAAGCAGGTGTTCAAACAATGGTTGAAAGACCGACCGAAAGACTGGCGTGAGGGCATCGACGTCGTCGCGATGGACGGATTCTCCGGCTTCAAAACAGCCTCAGCTGAGGAGCTGCCCGACGCTGTCGAAGTCATGGACCCCTTCCACGTCGTCAAACTCGCCGGTGATGCCCTCGACGAGGTACGTCGCCGAGTTCAGCAAGAGACAACCGGCCATCGCGGACGAGCAAAGGACCCGTTGTACCGGGCAAGAAGAACTCTGCACACGGGCAGCAGCTTACTCACGACCAAGCAGCAGGAAAGAATCGCGAACCTCTTCGCTGACCCGAACTTCACCGAAGTCGAAGTCACCTGGGCCGTCTACCAAGACATTGTCAGCGCCTACCGAACCGCGGACCGCAAAGAGGGCAAGAGACTCTTGCAAACGGTCATCGACGCCCTGACAACGAATCTGCCATCCGAACTTGTCGAGCTCAAACGGTTAGGACGAACGTTGAAGCGTCGAGCTGCTGATGTGCTCGCGTTCTTCACCCGACCGGGAACGTCGAACGGTCCCACTGAAGCGATCAACGGCAGACTCGAGCATCTACGCGGGTCCGCGCTGGGATTCCGCAACCTCACGCATTACATCGCGAGGTGTCTGCTCGAGTCCGGTGGCTTCAGACCGGTTCTACACTCTCAATTACGATGAGCC
>NZ_SJXG01000045.1:0-48481 GCF_012027885.1 Brevibacterium sp. LS14 | reverse complement strand
CCTCACCCACTACATCGCCCGATCTCTACTCGAGGCCGGCGGATTCAGACCCCGACTACACCCTCAACTGCGATGAGCCATCAAAGTGCTGGTGCTGATACCGCTCGCCCTGCTCGGATGGCTGCTCGCAATGAACAGCCCCATGGGCGCCTTGGTGCCTGTTCTCATCGTCGTCGGAGGAACCGTTGTCCTCGCCATCGATGGCGTTCTGAGATACAGGGCAGAAAGGCACACCGTGCACGGCTGATCGTCCTCACATACCGATACGGCAGCAACAGCCCGTTACTGTCCTGGCGACGGGCTGTTGCCACGCCGATTTCTCGATGGCTCCGTGCTGATCTCCTCCCGGCGAACCACTGCCCGATACATGCCGCTTGGCACGACAGAGGCGGAGCGAGTCCCACCAGGTTGCTCGTAGTTCGAGCCGGGTGAGCGACCGCCGTGCAGAAGAGGCTGCCTCCCTCACACCTCGGCGAGGGCGGACTCCATGTTCGCGAGCACCCGCGGCCAGCCGGCTCCCATCCCGGTGAACGCCTGCCTGCCCATCGGGGTATCGACGTCGAGGCCTGAGTGAGCGAGGTGCAGACGGGTGCCCGTGCCTTCGGGGTGGAGTGTCCAGGTGAGCGTCGAGTCAAGACTGCCCTCGGCGAACGTATGAGCGAAGAGGGTCTCAGGTTCGGCTCGGGTGACGGTGCACGGCTGCTGGCCGAAGCCGCCCATATCGAGGGTGAAGGCGTGCCCGACGACGGGCGCGACGTCGCCGAGCGCCCACCACATCGCCAGGAACTCGGGTTCGGTGAGTGCCCGCCACACTGTGCGGGGCGGATGGGTGAGGAACTGATCGACGTCGATCGTGCGTTCGTCGGTCATCTCTGGCCTCCAAGAAGTCGTGAATCTGGGCGACGCGGCGCGCGGCGTGGGCGACATGCGACGCGTCGGTCGGTGGCGGCGCGCAACGCCGGTCGCGGTCGCTGGCAACGTCAGTCCGAGATCGTACCCCATACGTGCGGCCGCAAAAACAACCCTGGGACACGTAGGATCTGCCGCTAAGACTCTGACGTGCTGAGCTGCCGAGGCGTTATGACGCGGAGGGGGTGATGTGCGGTTACAGGGATGAATTGTCGGCACGGGGTGGATTCGACGGCCGGAGGTTTCAGCGCGGCGCAACACGGAACGGGGGTCGATTCGGCGGCCGGAGGTTTCGGCGCGGCGCGGCGCGGCGTGGGGAGACAGGCGCGGTGGGGAGCGCGCCGGGGTCGAGGGGAGTGCTGATGATGACCGCGCGGCCGCGGGCGACGGTGCCCGCGGCCCCGCGGTGGGGTGAAGCGACCGTGCGCTCAGGCCTGGGGCGTGTAGACCGCGTTCTCTGCCGGCTGGACGACGACGAAGCCCGGGCCGTGGAAGGCGAGCTGGATCGACTCGCCGGAGCCGCGGCCGAAGAACGATCCGAGGCTGACGTCGGTCTTGATCTGCGGGGCGAGCGAGGAGGACCAGCACACGGCCGACTGCGGGTCGACGAAGGTCGGCTGCTGGGAGGCGTCGAGGACCATCGGGTCGCCCTTGCAGCAGATAGCCGCCGTGCCGGTGCCGCTGAGTTCGAGGTTGAACAGGCCCGATCCGCTGGCGAGCGCGCCGACGCCGCCCTTGATCCGCTTGATCTCCCACGCGAGAGCATCGTCGAAGGCAAGGAGGTTGGCAGTGTTGACGGTGAGCGCATCCTGCTGGCCCTCAAGGGTCATCATGAAGATGTTCGAGGCCTCGCGGGCGAAGAAGACCTCGCCGTTGCCTTCGACGCGCATGACGTTGCCGCCCTCACCGGTCGCGGCCTTCTTCATGAACTGGCCGACCGACTTCGATCCCTGGTGGGAGAAGCGGACGTCGCCCTGGTAGGCGACCATGGCGCCCTTCGTGGCGATCATCGGCGCGTCCGGCGTGATCACGGTCCGCAGCATCTTGCTCGACTGCAGGGTCCAACGGTCGCGGTTCTGCACCTCGGCGTTGCGCTGGGCAAAGAGCTCACTTCTCATCGTCTGTCATGCCTTTCTCACCAGGAGGGACCCAGTGTCCCTTCCTTCGTCGTCTCAATCGTAGAGGGATTCCGCGCCGGTGAGCGGGCGAATGATGTGGTGATTCTGGAACACGGGTGAATTCGGTGCGAACACGACGCAGGGCGGAACCGGGATGGTCCCCGATTCCGCCCTGCGTCCTGGCGTCGGCCCTCAGGCCTGCGGTTCGAACTCGATCGCCGAGATGGTGATCGCGTCCCCGCCGACGTCGGTCGTGAGCGTCTGCACCCGTCCGGCGGCCTTGAGATCGCCCTCCGCCGAGGCGACGGCCCCGGTGATCTGGGCTGGGGCCTCGATCGAGAGACTGAGCACCGGAGTCTTCTGCGAGACCTTCGCCTCGGTCTTCGCCCGCCGGATCTCGCTGAGCACAGCCGCCACCGAGGTGAGCAGGCCCGGATCGACCGAGCCCATCGGATCGATGAGCTGCTCCCTGCCCGGCCACGGCGCACGGTGGACCGACCCGGTCCGCCACCACGACCACACCTCTTCGGTGACGAAGGGCATGATCGGCGCGAACAGCCGCAGCAGCACGTCGAGGGCCGTGGCCAGCGTCACGTGGGCGGAGAGCTGATCCTCCTCGGTGCCCGCACCGTACGAGCGGTCCTTGACGAGTTCGACGTAGTCGTCGGTGAACTCCCAGAAGAAGCTCTCGACCTCGCGCAGGGCGTGGGCGTAGTCGTACGCGGCCATGTGCTCGGTGGCACTCGCCGTGACCTCGCCGAGGCGCACGAGCAGCGCCCGATCGAGGTCATGGGTGACCGAACCGACCTGTCCGACGAGTCCGGCGTGGACACCCTGGGCGAGAGCGAACTTCGAGGCGTTGAGCAGCTTCATCGCCAGCCGCCTGCCGATCTGCATCTGCGAGACGTCATAGGCCGTGTCGGCGCCGAGCTTCGCACTCGCCGCCCAGTAGCGCACCGCGTCGGGGCCGAACCCCGGCTTCGCCTCGGCGAGGATGTCGGAGGGGACGACGACGTTGCCCTTCGACTTCGACATCTTCTTCCGGTCGGGGTCGAGGATCCATCCCGAGAGGCCGGCGTGCCTCCACGGGGCCGCGTCGTTGAGAGAGTTCGCGCGCACGATCGTCGAGAACAGCCACGTGCGGATGATGTCATGGGCCTGCGGGCGCAGGTCGAACGGGAAGACGGTCTCGAAGAACTTCTCGTCCCGGCTCCACTTGCCCAGCAGCTGCGGGGTCAGCGACGACGTCGCCCACGTGTCGAGGACATCGGGGTCGGCGGAGAACCCGCCCGGCTGGTCGCGCTGGTCCTCGGTGAAGCCCGCGGGCACCTCGGCGATGGGATCGACCGGCAGCGACTCGGGAACGATCGGGCTCTCGTAGTCGGGTTCACCGGCCTTGTCAAGGCGGTACCACAGGGGGATGGGCACGCCGAAGTAGCGCTGCCGGGACACGAGCCAGTCGCCGTTGAGGTTCTCCACCCAGTTCTCGTAGCGCGAGCGCATGAACGCGGGGTGCCAGTCGATCTCCCGCCCGCGGGCGATGAGCTCGTTGCGCAGCTCGGCCGAGCGCCCGCCGTTGCGGATGTACCACTGGCGGGAGGTGACGACCTCGAGCGGCTTGTCGCCCTTCTCGTAGAACGGCACCGGGTGGGTGATCGCTTCGATCTCCCCGACGAGGTCGCCGCTGTCCCTGAGCATCTCCGCGATGTCCTTGCGGGCGGTGAACGTCGTCTTGCCCGCGAGCTGCTCGTAGTTGGCCACGGCGTCGGGCTTCGGGGAGGCGGCGATCCACTCGGGCACCTCGAGGCTGAGCCGTCCGGCGCGGTTGACGACGGCGCGGGTGGGCAGGTCGAGCTCCCGCCACCACGTGACGTCGGTGAGGTCGCCGAAGGTGCAGACCATGGCGATGCCGGTGCCCTTGTCGGACTTCGCGAGCTCGTGCGCCCTGACCTCGACCTCGACGCCGAAGAGGGGAGAGACGAAGGTCGTGCCGAAGTGCGGCTGGTAGCGCTCGTCGTCGGGGTGGGCGACGAGGGCGACGACGGCGGGGATGAGCTCGGGCCGCGAGGTGAGGATGATGATCGGGTCGGCGGAGGTGTCGGCGAGACCGTCAGTGCCCTGCGGGAAGAACCTCACCTTGTGGTAGGCGCCCTCCTTCTCCCGGTCCTCGAGTTCGGCCTGGGCCACGGCGGTGCCGAAGGTGACGTCCCACATCGTCGGGGCATCCTGCGAATACGCATGCCCACCGGCGAGGTCGGCGAGGAAGGCCCGCTGGCTCACGGCACGGGAGGTGTCGTCGATCGTCCGGTACGTGTACTTCCAGTCCACGGACAGGCCGGTGGAGCGGAAGAGGTCCTCGAAGACCTTCTCGTCCTCAGCCGAGAGCTGCTCGCAGAGTTCGATGAAGTTCCGCCGGGACACGCGCACGAAGTCCCGGGAGTTCTTCGCCGGCTTCGCCGGCGGTTCGAAGTCGGCGTCGTAGGGCTGGGAGGGATCGCAGGTGACCCCGTAGTAGTTCTGCACGCGCCGTTCGGTCGGCAGGCCGTTGTCGTCCCAGCCGAGCGGGTAGAAGACGTTCTTGCCCTGCATCCGCTGGAAGCGGGCGATGATGTCGGTCTGGGTGTAGGAGAAGACGTGGCCGACGTGGAGGGATCCCGACGCCGTCGGCGGGGGAGTGTCGATCGAGTAGACCTGCTCACGGTCGGTGTCGACGTCGAACGCGTAGACGTCGGACTCGCTCCAGGCGGCATCCCATTTGTCGCGAAGTCCTTCGAGGGCCGGCTTGTCCGGCAGGCTGACTGACTCGTGCGTCGAGTCTCCGTAGGCAGGTGAGTTCATAGTTGTCGATTTTCTCACTCGCACCCCGACTCGCCAAACCGGTCCCGGCCCCCGCACGCGCGCCTCACCGGCATGCGGAGCGGCCCAGCCCCCGGGCAGGAGCAGGTCGGGAGATGAGACGATGGGGACATGGCGACCTTGGACAAGATCGGAACAGAGAATCCGCCGCCCACCTCGACGGGCTGGATGAATCCGGCCCGCGCCTTCGCCATCGTCGCGGTCGTCGCCATCCACTCCCTCGGCACTGTCGTCGAGGAGAACTTCGCCGCACAGGGCCCCGACTGGTGGGTCGCGAACGTCATCGACTCCGCGTGCCGCTGGTCGGTGCCCGTGTTCATCATGATCTCCGGCGCCCTGGCCCTCGACCCCCGTCGCGGCACCGAGCCGCGGAAGTTCCTCTCCAAACGCGTGTGGCGCATCGGCATCCCGCTCGTGTTCTGGACGGTCGTCTACGTCGCCTTCCGACGCTTCTACCTGCTGCCGCCCGATTCGGACTGGAACGCCTTCCTCGCCATCCTCTCCGGTTCGCCCTTCGTCCAGCTCTACTTCCTCTACGTCCTCGCCGGGCTCACCCTTCTCACCCCTTTCTTCAGGCTGCTCAGCGTCCACGGCTCGCGGCGCCTCCAATGGGGGACGGGGCTGATCTTCCTCGGCATCGGCATGGTCGACCAGTTCGTGTCGATGATCTTCTCCGTCGGGGAGGCGAACATCGTCACCCGCTTCCTGCCGATGGCCGGCTTCTACATCCTCGGTTGGGTGCTCCGCGACGTCGTGCTTTCCACCCGCGGCGTCGTCTGGGGCTGGGTCGCCTTCGTCGCGGCGACGGCGACGACGGCACTGTGGGCGGGTTTCGGACCCGGCGAGAAGCCGTGGCTCTACCCGTACGAATACCTGTCCCCGGGCGTCGTCATCGCCTCCCTGGCCGCCTACCTCCTCCTCCACCACTACATGCGCACGGGCCTCCGGTTCCTCCACTGGTTCTACCCGTACTCCTTCGGCGTCTTCCTCCTCCATCCCCTCGTCCTCTATCCCCTGCGCAACGAGATCGGCCTGCCGACGACCGTGCCCGGCGTCCTCGTCCACGCCTTCGTCATGCCCGTCGTCTACACCGTCATCTGCGTCGCGATCACATGGGTGGCGGTGAAGATCCCCGGAGTCCGTGCCGTCTTCGGCGAAGGCGGTCCCCGCAACCCCTCACCACCGCCGAGGCGCTCGGCCTAGTCCCGCACACCGGATCGTCCCAGCCCCGCCCCCGTCACGACTCGTAGACTGGCCCCACAGTCAGTCAGCGAGCACAGAGGAGTGGGAAGAGATGAGCGCACTGCGGGCAGTGGTGACAGGAGCGAGCTCGGGCATCGGCGCGGCCACCGTGCGTGACCTGCGGGAACAGGGTTGGGACGTCGTCGCCGTGGCCAGACGCGAGGACAGGCTCGCCGCCCTGGCCGAGGAGACCGGGGCGACCGCGATCGTCGCCGACCTCACCGACGACGCAGCCGTGGCCGCGATGGCCGCCGAGGTGCTCGCCGGCGAACCCGTCCATGCCCTCGTCGCCAACGCAGGAGCCGCGTACGGCACCGACACCGTCGCTGAGGCCTCGGTCGAGGGGTGGCGGGACATGTTCGACATCAACGTCCTGGGCGTCCTCCGCGTCGTCAAGGCGTTCCTGCCCGCTCTCATCTCATCGGGCCGCGGCGACATCGTCGTCATGTCCTCGACCGCGGGCCATCAGGCCTACGAGGGCGGCGGAGGGTACGTCGCCGCCAAGCACGGCACGCACTCGATCGCCGCGACCCTGCGCCTCGAACTCGCCGGTGAGCCGGTGCGCGTCATCGAGATCGCCCCGGGCATGGTCGCCACCGACGAGTTCACGCTCAAACGCGTCGGGGGAGACGCCGAACGCGCAGGCAAGGTCTACGAAGGGGTCGAGAACCCGCTCACGGCCGAAGACGTCGCCGACGCCGTGGTGTGGACGCTCACCCGACCGCACCACTTCAACGTCGACCTCATGGTCATCCGCCCCATCGCCCAGGCAGCCCAGCACAAGGTCGCCCGTAACAAGGGGCTCTGAGAAGGGAGAGCACACCGACCACAACGCAGTCTCCGCGCTGCCCGCAGCGCAGTCCGCACCGCCCGCCGGGCGCCCGGCGCCGCACGGCACCCGGCGGGTGGTCCGGGGCTGCGGACAGGGTATAGAATCGGGACTGCGATGATCCGGCCATCACCGGGGAGCATCCGGAAGAACAGCGACTCCGATCGCCTCGGCGGCGGACCTCGCCCATTAGACCCGGACGGTTGGACCCGTCATCGTCCGCCGATGAGCGATCCGCTCGCCGCCGCCCCGCGGCGCGAACGGATAAGCGGGGTGGTACCGCGGCAGTGATGTCGTCCTCGCGGCACGTGACCGCTGCTACGCACAAGGACGCTCATGACGCAACCGCTCTACCCCAAGGTCTCGACCTCCGCCTTCGGCCTCAGCGCCTCCCCGAACTTCCCGGAGATCGAGCGCGCCGTGCTCGAGTACTGGAAGCAGGACGACACCTTCCAGGCCTCGATCGACGAGCGCGACCCGGGCGAGAACGGCTCGAACGAGTTCGTCTTCTACGACGGCCCTCCCTTCGCCAACGGCCTGCCCCACTACGGTCACCTCCTCACCGGATACGTCAAGGACGTCGTGCCGCGGTTCCAGACGATGCGGGGCAAGAAGGTCGACCGCCGGTTCGGCTGGGACACCCACGGCCTGCCCGCCGAACTCGAAGCCGAACGTCAGCTCGGCATCACCGACAAGTCCGAGATCGGCCGGATGGGACTCGCCGCCTTCAACGACGCGTGCCGTGCCTCCGTGCTGCGCTACACGAAGGAGTGGGAGGAGTACGTCACCCGCCAGGGACGCTGGGTCGACTTCGACAACGACTACAAGACGCTCGACGTCAACTTCATGGAGAGCGTCATCTGGGCGTTCAAGCAGCTCTGGGACAAGGGCCTCGTCTACGAGGGCTACCGCGTCCTGCCCTACTGCTGGAAGGACCAGACCCCGCTCTCGAGCCACGAGCTGCGGATGGACGACGACGTCTACAAGATGCGTCAGGACCCGGCGGTGACGATCGGGTACAAGCTCTCAGACGCCGACGAATGGGTCCTCATCTGGACGACGACCCCGTGGACGGTGCCGTCGAACCAGGCCGTAGCCGTCAACCCGGAGATCCCGCTCGTCGCCGTCGTCGCCGGTGACGACGGTGCGCCCGAACTCCAGGGCAAGACCCTCATCCTCGCCGAGGCGCGCCTGAGCGCCTACGCCCGTGAACTCGGAGAGAATCCGGAGATCCTTCGCACGTTCCCCGCCGGCGAGCTCGTCGGACGCGAGTACGAACCGCCGTTCCCCTACTTCGAGGCGCGCCAGGACGACTACGGGCAGCGGATGCACACGATCCTCTCCGCCGACTTCGTCACCACCGAGGACGGCACCGGCATCGTCCACCAGTCGCCGGCCTTCGGTGAGGAGGACAAGGAGCTCACCGACTCCTACGGCATCCTCGCCGTGCGCCCCGTCGACGATGCGGGCCTCTTCGACTCGACCGTCCCCGACTACGAGGGACAGCAGGTCTTCGACGCCAACCGCCAGATCATCCGCGACCTGCGCGACCACACCGGCCCGCTCGCCGGCCGCAACGCCCTGCTCGTGCGCCATGAGAGCTACGAGCACTCGTACCCGCACTGCTGGCGCTGCCGCAATCCGCTCATCTACCGGGCCGTGTCCTCCTGGTTCGTCCGCGTCACCGAGTTCAAGGACCGCATGGTCGAACTCAACGAGCAGATCAACTGGGTGCCCGAGAACGTCAAGTACGGCCAGTTCGGCAAGTGGCTCGAGAACGCCCGCGACTGGTCGATCTCGCGCAACCGCTTCTGGGGATCGCCCATCCCGGTGTGGATCTCCAACGATCCCTCCTACCCGCGCACCGACGTCTACGGCTCGCTCGCGGAGATCGAAGCCGACTTCGGACGCCTCCCGGTCAACGACAGGGGCGAGGTCGACCTCCACCGCCCGTGGGTCGACGACCTCACCCGCCCGAACCCCGACGACCCGACGGGGAAGTCGACGATGCGCCGGATCCCGGAGATCTTCGACGTGTGGTTCGACTCGGGGTCGATGAGCTACGCCCAGGTCCACTACCCGTTCGAGAACGCGGAATGGTTCGACAACCACTTCCCGGCGGACTTCATCGTCGAGTACATCGGCCAGACCCGCGGATGGTTCTACCTCCTCCACGTCCTCGCCACCGCGATCTTCGACCGGCCCGCCTTCCGCAACGTCATCTCCCACGGCATCGTGCTCGGCTCCGACGGGCAGAAGATGTCGAAGTCCCTGCGCAACTACCCCGACGTCAACGAGGTCTTCGACCGCGACGGCTCGGATGCGATGCGCTGGTTCCTCATGGCCTCGTCCATCCTGCGCGGCGGCAACCTCGTCGTCACCGAGCAGGGCATCCGCGACGCCGTGCGCCAGGTCGTCCTCCCGCTGTGGAACACGTGGCAGTTCTTCGCGACGTACTCCAACACGGCCGACGCCGCGGGAGGGGATGCCGGTGAGGAGCGCAGCGGCTACCGCGCGCAGAAGCGCTTCGACTCCTCCCAGGTCCTCGACCGCTACCTGCTCGCGAAGACCCATGACCTCATCGTCGACTTCGCTGCGGCGATGGACGACTTCGACGTGTGGGCGGCCTGCGAGATCGTCCGCAGCTACCTCGACATGCTCACCAACTGGTACGTGCGCCGGTCCCGGCGCCGCTTCTGGGACGGCGGCGCCGAGACGCATGAGACCTTCGACGTCCTCTACACGTGCCTCGAGGCCTTCTGCCGAGTCGCAGCCCCGCTGCTGCCGTTCACGGTCGAGGAGATCTACCGCGGACTCACCGGCAACCGCTCCGTCCACCTCGAGGACTACCCGGATGCCTCCGAGTTCCCGGCCGACGCCGACCTCGTCGCCGCGATGGATCTCACCCGCGACATCAGTTCGACCGCCTCGTCGGTGCGCAAGGCCAACCGCCTGCGGGTGCGCCTGCCGCTCAGCCGCCTCGTCGTCGCCAGCGGCGAGCATCTGGGGTCCGAGTTCACCGCGATCATCGCCGACGAGCTCAACGTCAGGGAGGTCGAATCGCTCGACCTCGCCGAGGCGGAGGCCGCAGGCTTCTCGCTCACCCAGAACCTCGTCGTCAACGCCCGTGCCGCGGGACCGCGTCTGGGCAAGCAGGTCCAGGCCGCGATCAAGGGCTCGAAGACCGGGGACTGGTCGGTCGGCGCCGACGGCACCGTGACGAGCGGGGGAGTCGACCTCGTCGAAGGCGAGTACACGCTCGAGTCGGTGGCCGAATCCGGCTCCGACGGCATGGAGCTCGCCGCCCTCGACTCGGGCTTCCTCGCCCTCGACACCCGGGTCACCCCGGAGCTCGAGGCCGAGGGCGTGGCCCGTGACACCGTGCGCGCGATCCAGGGCATCCGCAAGCAGCTCGACCTCAACGTCGCCGACAGGATCACCGTCGTCATCGAGGCCGAGGACTCCGTCGCCGAGGCGCTCGGCGCCCACCGGGACCTCATCAGCGCAGAGACCCTGGCCACCGGGCTCGACTTCGCGTCCCTCGATGGGGCCGGCGAGGTCTTCGCCCCCGAGGAGCTTCCCTCGGGCACCCGGATCTCGGTGGTGCGGGCATGAGCGCCGACGAGCTCACCCGGGTGTACGCGACCCTGCTCACCCGGGCAGGGGAGACCCAGGTCGAGGTCCGCCTCGACGCGACGAAGCGCGCCGTCGAACTCCTCGGCGACATCCACCGGGCAGCGCCGGTCATCACGGTGACCGGGACGAACGGCAAGACGTCGACGGCGCGGATGATCGATGCGATCCTCACCGCCCACGACCTGCGGGTGGGACGCTTCACCAGCCCCCACCTGCATTCGGTGACCGAGCGGGTCTCCGTCGACGGCCACCCGGTCGCCGATGAGGACTTCGTGCGGATCTTCGACGAGATCGCCCCGTACCTCGACATCGTCGACGCCGAACTCGCCGAGGCGGGCCGGGCGACCCTCACCTACTTCGAGGTGCTCACGATCCTCGCGTTCGCGATCTTCGCCGACGCCCCCGTCGACGTCGTCGTCGCCGAGGTCGGCATGGGAGGGGAGTGGGACTCGACCAACGTCGCCGATGCCGAGGTCTGCGTGTTCACGCGCATCGGCATGGACCATCAGGCGTTTCTCGGCGACACGCTGGCAGAGATCGCCCGGACGAAGGCCGGCATCCTCGACCGCACCGTCGATCCCAGCCCTGCCCCCGAGCCGACCGCCGTCATCGCCCTCCAGGAGGACGAGGCGCTCACCGTCCTCGATGCCGAAGCCGCCGAACGCAGCGTGCCCACCCTCGTCGAGGACCGCAACTTCCGCCTCCTCGAGCGCCAGCGCGCCGTCGACGGCCAGCTCATCACGGTCCAGGGTCTGCGCGACGTCTACTCGGACCTCTTCCTGCCCCTGCACGGGGAGCATCAGGCGCACAACGCCGCCGTCGCCCTCGTCGCCGCGGAGACGTTCCTCGGCGATGAGGACAAACCCCTCGACCGCGACACCGTCGCCGAAGGACTCTCCCACGTCACCTCGCCCGGACGCGCCGAACTCGTGCGCACCGGACCCGCGGTCCTCGTCGACGGGGCCCACAACCCCGACGCCGCAGCGGTGCTCGCCGAGACGATCGCCGAGGCGTTCGACTTCGACTACACCGTCATCGTCCTCGGCATGCTCGCCGACAAGGACGTCCACGGGGTGCTCGAGGCCCTCCACCGGTCCGCGGACGCCTTCGTCGTCACCGCCCCGGTGAGCGACCGGGCCCTCGACATCGACACCCTCGCCGAGGCGGCCCGGGAATGGGTCGACGAGGACGCCGTCCTCACCGCCCCCGACCTCAACGCGGCCCTGATGAAGGCCCTCGACCTCGTCGCCGCCGCCGATGCGGAGCGCCCCGGCGTCGTCGTCACCGGCTCGCTCTACACCGTCGCCGAGGCCCGCCTGCTGCTGGGACGGGAGGAGGCCGAATGAAGTCGAAGTACCCCGTGCTCGCCGGGTCGATCCTCATCTGCGAACTCGTCGTCGTCTACTTCGCGGCACTGACCGCGTACGGACTGACGGTGAAGACCAACGGCACGCTCACACTCACCCAGCTGCTCGTCGGCGCCTCGATCATCGCCGTCGTCGCGATCGTCGCCGTCGTCCTCCTGCCGCGGCAGATCGGGCAGCGCCGCCCCGGGGCGGCGATCGGGTGGCTCGTCCAGGTGCTCCTCGTGGCCACCGGCTTCGTCATTCCGGCGATGTTCTTCGTCGCGGCCATCTTCGTCGCGATGTACGCCGTGGCCGTCTACTGGTCGGCGCGCATCGACCGCGAGGTCGCCGAACGCGCGTGAGCGGTCATCGCCGGGAACCGCCCGGGTACACTGTCCAACGTTGATCTCATCGACCGGAAGGACCGGAATGGAACGCACGCTCATCCTCATCAAGCCCGACGGAGTCGCCCGGGGACTCGTCGGACAGATCCTCTCCCGCATCGAGGCCAAGGGCTACACGATCGATGCGCTGAGCCTGCGCACCGCCACCGCCGAGGAACTCGCCGCCCACTACGCCGAGCACGAGGGCAAGCCGTTCTACCAGCCGCTCGTCGACTTCATGTCCGAGGGCCCGATCGTCTCGATCATCGCCTCCGGGCAGGGCGTCATCCCCGGCTTCCGCTCTCTGGCCGGGGCGACCGACCCGACGGCGGCCGCCCCCGGCACGATCCGCGGCGACCTCGGCCGCGACTGGGGCGAGAAGGTGCAGAAGAACCTCGTCCACGGCTCCGACTCCGAGGAATCGGCCGAGCGCGAGATCGGGATCTGGTTCCCCAACTGAGCCGGGTCCGCTGAGACGAGAGTGCCCCGCAGGTCAGCCGACCTGCGGGGCACGTTGCTGTCTGGGGTCCGCACCCGACCATCGACGGGGAAACGGGACCTGGAGGAGGGACGACCGCCTCGGCGGGGACTGGGACCCAGAAGGGGCCTGGGACCCAGAGGAGGGACCGGGACTCAGAGAAGCGTCGAGAAGAAGTTCCAGAACTGGACGACGACGCAGAAGGCGATGATGAGCAGCCAGACGACGGCGATCGCGATGTTCTCCTTCGCGAGCACGCGGACGATCGCACTGTCGCGCACGCCGCGACCGAAGCTGCCGGCCAGGGCGTTGTGCGCGGTGACGGCGCAGAACATCGGGATCGTCACGGTCCACACGACCATGCACCACGGGCAGCCGACGCCGATGACGTAGATCGAGGTGTAGAAGAGGAACATGACGAGGGCGACGCCGAGGGCGAGGCCGATGTTGAGCCCGATCATCACCCAGGCGGGGATCCGCGCCTTCGCGACGAGGAGGACGCCGAGGAGGAGCGGGAAGATGAACGCGGCGACGCCGATGAGCTGATTGGGGAAGCCGAAGAGCTGGCTCTGAGGCCACTCCATGACCGAACCGCACGAGAAGAACGGGTTGAGGTCGCACGAGAGCGCCGCTTCGGGGTTCTCGAGCTTCTCGTACTTCTCGACGGCGAGGGCGAAGGAGGCGAGGAAGCCGATGACGGAGCCGACGATGAGGAAGATCCCCAAGGCCGTCGGCCGCAGCACCCACGACCTCGTCGGTGCTGCTGGAGCGATGTCGTCGGCCAGGTCGTCGTCTGCGGGCGCGTGTGCGGTGTTCACCCCTCAAGCATGCCTGGCCGCGGGGTCCGTGGCAAACCGCGCACAGCCCCTCGCACCGCAGATGACAGGAGAAACTGTGACATAATGGTGCGACGGATACTCGCCCTCACACCGGGCGGGAGACGTGCCTCCACCGAGTCGAGGGAACGGCCTCGCAGGTCGACACGAAGATGAGGCAGCATCCTGAGCCAACGCGCTGAGCGCGAGCCCGGGATGACATCCACAGGTTTCGGCCCGACACGGGCCATGCAGGACACCGGTCATCCGTGTGGTGTGGACGGAGACACCGGTCCAGGAGTGATCATGAACGATTCGACGAACGACAACGGCACATCGGATGCCACTGAGGGCATCCTCGCCGATCTCGCCGATCTGCAGGAGTCCGCGAATGCCGCGCGCAGCGCCGACCACCAGGTCGACGACAAGGTGCGCGAAGAGCTCGACAGCCTCGCCGATGCGGCAGGCTCCCTGCGGGAGAACCCCGACGAGGACGGCGAGGACTCCCGCCCCCGCAGCCGTCGCGGCCCGAAGCGGGCCCGTGAGGCGGTGGCCAACCGCGGGCTCGTCTTCGAGGAGTTCGTCCGCGAGACGGATCGCACCGGGTCGGACGGATCCGAGTCCGACACCGACGCCGAGGAGGACGCCGCCGATGCACCGGCCCGTCCGCAGGCGCCCGCATTCGATCCCCGCAACCCCTTCGCCGCTCCCGCCGCCCCGCAGCCGGCCGAACCCGCGAGCCGCCCTGCCCCCGCCGTTCCGCAGCACGGAGGCCTGATCTTCCAGGTGCCCCAGGCCGAACTCGCCGAGGTCGTCACGGTCGATGACGACTACGACGATGAGGACGACGACCTCGCCGAGGACCGGGACTCACGCAACGACGACGACCGCAGCGACGATGACCGCAGCGACGACGACCGCGGCGACCGGGACGAGGACTCCGAGTCCGGCGGACGGCGCCGTCGCCGCGGCGGCCGCGGCCGCCGCTCGCGCAGCCGCGACGATGACGCCGACGCCCGTGACGACGCTGAGTCCGAGCAGACCGAGGATGAGGACGAGCGTCCCTCCCGGTCGAAGCGCCGTGGCGGCAGGGCGGAGAAGAGCTCCGATCGTGAGGAGTCCGAGAAGCCGGAGAGGTCCGAGAAGGCCGAGGCGAATGAGGACTCGCCGAAGGACAGGACCGGCGACTCCGACGACGATGACGAGGACGGCGGTTCGCGCCGTCGCCGCCGTCGCCGTTCCCGCTCGCGCGGGTCCGACGGCGACGAGGTCACCTCGCTCAAGGGCTCGACCCGCCTCGAGGCCAAGCGTCAGCGCCGCAAGGAGGGCCGTGAGGCCGGACGCCGTCGCCCGGTCATCACCGAAGCCGAGTTCCTCGCCCGCCGCGAATCCGTCGATCGCACGATGCTCGTGCGCGAGAGCGGCGACCAGACCCAGCTCGTCGTCGTCGAGGACGGCATCGCCGTCGAGCACTATCTCAAGGAGAACCGCCAGCAGTCCTCGCTCATCGGCAACGTCTACCTCGGCAAGGTCCAGAACGTGCTCCCGAGCATGGAGGCGGCGTTCATCGACATCGGCAAGGGCCGCAACGCTGTGCTCTACGCCGGTGAGGTCAACTGGGACGCCCTCGGCATGGACGGCAAGGCCCGTCGGATCGAGACGGCGCTCAGCCCCGGCGACTCCGTCCTCGTCCAGGTGACGAAGGATCCGGTCGGGCACAAGGGCGCCCGTCTGACGAGTCAGATCTCCCTGCCGGGACGCTTCCTCGTCTACGTGCCCGGGAACTCGATGACCGGCATCTCCCGCAAGCTGCCCGACGTCGAGCGCGCCCGCCTGAAGAAGCTGCTCAAAGAACTCGTCGGCGACTCCAACGGCGTCATCGTCCGCACCGCAGCCGAAGGCGCGACCGACAAGGAACTCAGCCGGGACGTCGAACGCCTGACGAAGCGGTGGGAGACCATCGAGAAGAAGTCGAAGTCGACGAAGGTGCTCGCCCCGCAGCTGCTCTACAGCGAGCCGGACATGATCGTGCGCATCATCCGCGACGTCTTCAACGAGGACTTCAACTCGCTCGTCATCGACGGCGACGGCGCGTGGAACACCATCCACGAGTACGTCGAAGCCGTCGCCCCCGACCTCCTCGACCGGGTCCACCGGTACTCCGAGGACGATGGGATCTTCGACCACTACCGGGTCGAGGAGCAGATCCAGAAGGCGCTCAACCGCACCGTCAACCTGCCCTCGGGCGGTTCGCTCGTCATCGACCGCACCGAGGCGATGACGGTCATCGACGTCAACACCGGAAAGTTCACCGGTGCCGGCGGCAACCTCGAGGAGACCGTGACGAGGAACAACCTCGAAGCCGCCGAGGAGGTCATCCGCCAGCTGCGCCTGCGCGACATCGGCGGCATCATCGTCGTCGACTTCATCGACATGGTCCTCGAATCCAATCGCGACCTCGTCGTGCGCCGTCTCGTCGAATGCCTCGGTCGCGACCGGACGAAGCATCAGGTCGCCGAGGTGACCTCGCTCGGTCTCGTCCAGATGACGCGCAAGCGCATCGGCACCGGCCTGGCCGAGTCGATGGTCTCCGCCGGTGCCGACCTCAGCGGACGCGGGCTGCTCCTGCCCGGTTCGGAGGAGGACGGCACGAAGGCCCACCGCGGCGGACGATCGTCGAACTCGGAGACCGGCGGCAAGCGCGATCGCAAGCGCCGATCGTCGGCGAAGTCGACCGAGACCGAGACGCAGTCGGATGCGGCGGCCAATGAGGCCTCCCGCTCCGCGGTCGCCGCGATCGCCAAGGCGACCCTGAAGAAGGACGACGAGGCCGAGGCGGACGCGCAGCAGCCGTCCGAGGTCTCGGAGTCTCAGCCGAGCCGGTCCGAGCGGAAGTCCGAGGGCCGATCGAAGTCGCGGGGACGGAAGCGGTCGACGAAGTCCGAGCGCGACGCCGAGTCGACGAACGACTCGAAGGCCGGGTCCACGGCCGAGGAGGCCCAGCCCGAGCTGCCGACGGAATCCGAGTCGGAGTCGCTCGCACAGTCTGAGCCGTCGGCAACGGAGCCCGAGCAGCCGGCAGGAGAGCTGCCGCTGATGATCGGTGCCGACACCACGACGAAGGTCGCGGTGGCCGCTGAGGAGCCGGCACCTCGGCGCAAGGCTCCGGTGAAGAAGGACAAGCCCGCCGAGGCCCCGCAGGAGTCCCTGCCGACCTCGTTCGTCATCATCGGCGAGGACTGAGGCCGAACCGCCGACTCCGCACCGTCGGCAATCGGCACCGCGCACAGGGAAGCGCCCCACCGGCTGGTGGGGCGCTTCTCGCGTGCCCGGGGATCGAGCCCTGTGGCCTCTGGCGGGGATCTCAGCTGCCGGGCTGTCGGTTCCTCGTCGTGCTGATCGTCGGCTGCGCCGCCTGGTCCCCGCAGAGGACGATCATGAGGTTCGTGACGAGGTCACTGCGCTCGCCATGGCCGAGCGTGACGATGTCGCGGCGCTCGATCTGCTCGATCGCGGTCTCGACCATCCCGACCGCGCCTTCGACGATGAGCTGGCGGGCGGCGACGACGGCGGTCGCCTGCTGCCTCTGGAGCATCGCGCGGGCGATCTCCGGGGCATAGGCGAGCTGGGTGATCCGCGACTCGATGACCGTCACACCGGCGGAGGCGACGCGCGCGGCGACCTCCTCGGAGAGCTTCGAGGTGATCTCGTCCGCGTTGTCGCGCAGGGACATGCGGCGCGGATCGGAGGAGTCGTAGGCGTACGAGTTCGCAATATGGCGGACGGCGGTCTCGGCCTGGATCGCGACGAACTCCTCGAAGTCGTCGACCTCGAACAGGGCCTGCGCGGTGTCCCTGACCTGCCAGACGACGACGGCGCCGATCTCGATGGGATTGCCGTCGAGGTCGTTGACCTTGAGCGTCGACGTCTCGTGGTTGCGGATGCGCGTCGAGACCTGCTGCTTCGAATAGAGCGGATTGACGAAGCGCAGCCCCGACTGCCTCACGGTTCCGACGTAGCGGCCGTAGAGCTGGAGGACGACGGCATGGCCGGGCGCCACCGAGGTGCATCCCTTGAAGAGGAACATCGAGGCGATGAAGGCGAGGCCGCCGAGGACGATGAGGATGACCCCCAGCGGCTGCTGCGCGATCATCAGCCCGAAGCCGATGAGGGCGAGCAGCGCGGCGAGAATGAGCAGTCCGACGGCGGCGACGATCGCGAAGTAGCCCGAGACCCCTCCTGCGGGCCGCTCGCGCACCCGCTCACCCTCGGGGGAGACGATGCGGGTGGGCCGTCCCGGGCCGTCACGCAGGGGTCCGCGATGATCGTTCGGAGCCTCTCCCGCTGGGCCCCCACCGTGTGGGGGAGCGCCGAGTCCGCGTCCGGGGTCGGTCGGGCCGACCTGCCCGGGACCGGCCTGCCCCGGCGGATGCGGTCGGGGGTCGGAATCGTTCGGGAATGACGGCGGATGGTTCTCTGACATGACGCCAGCTTAGGGCACCGGGGGAGTCGCGGATCATTTGGTGCCACCGAATATGTGACTCACGTAACAGTTCCGTAACTGTCCGGATGACGGACGCGAATTCGCTTGATCCGGCGGCCCCTTTGCGGAACATTGAGGCTTCATGGACAGACTCCTCTTAGCCTCAGACGCCCCCACTTCTCCCGTCGACGACGCCATCAACGCGTGGTTCGATCCGATCGCCACCTGGTTCTCGAGCGTCATCTTCGTTCCCGTGACCATCGGGGAGATCTCCTTCCCGTTCGTCGTCGCGTGGCTCATCATCGGCGCCCTCATCTTCACCCTCTACTTCGGCTTCATCCAGTTCCGCGGCTTCAAGGTCTCCCTCGAGGTCGTCCGCGGCAAGTACTCCTCGCCGACCGACCCCGGTGAGGTCACCCACTTCCAGGCGCTGGCCTCGGCACTGTCGGGAACCGTCGGCCTCGGCAACATCGCCGGCGTCGGTGTGGCGGTGGCCCTCGGCGGTCCCGGCGCGACGTTCTGGATGATCATCGCCGGGCTGCTCGGCATGTGCACGAAGTTCGTCGAATGCACCCTCGGTGTGAAGTACCGCGAGATCGACGAGAACGGCGTCGTCCACGGCGGGCCCTTCAAGTACCTGCCCGTCGCGTTCCGCCGCTTCTCCCGCCCCGTGGCGATGACGCTGACCGGCATCTTCGCCATCGCCATCCTCATCTTCGGCGTCGTCGGCGGCGGCATGTTCCAGGCCAACCAGACCTTCGCCCAGGTGCGCACCGCGACCGGCGGCGAGGACGGGTTCCTCGGCGGCCCCTTCGCCGGACTGATCTTCGGCATCCTCTTCGCCCTCCTCGTCGGACTCGTCATCCTCGGTGGCATCCGCTCGATCGCGAAGGTCACCGACAAACTCGTCCCCGCGATGGGCATCTTCTACGTCATCTCCTGCCTCCTCGTCCTCGCCATCAACTTCGACACCATCCCGCTGGCGATCGGCGAGATCTTCGAAGGCGCGTTCAACCCGCAGGGCATCGCCGGCGGCATCGTCGGCGTCATGATCATCGGCTTCCAGCGCTCCGCCTTCTCCAACGAGGCCGGGATCGGCTCGGCTGCGATCGCCCACTCCGCGGTCAAGACCCGGCGCCCGATCTCCGAGGGCTTCGTCGCCCTCCTCGAACCCTTCATCGACACCGTCGTCATCTGCACCATGACCGCACTGACGATCATCGTCGCCAACCAGCCCTCCTACACCGAATCCATCGGCACCGGGGAGATCGGCGGCGTCACCCTGGCCTCGGACGCGTTCTCGACCGTCGCCTCGTGGTACCCGGTGCTGCTCGCCATTGCCGTCGCTCTCTTCGCGTTCTCCACGCTCATCACCTGGGCCTACTACGGTGAGCGCGCCTGGAGCTTCCTCTTCGGACGGGGCAGGGCGACGATCATGGTCTTCCGCGTCCTCGTCTGCGTCTTCGTCGTCATCGGCTGTGTCGCCAGCTTCAGCAAGGTCGTCGAGTTCGCCGACGCGGCACTGTTCATGTGCGCCTTCATCAACATCCTCGGCCTCTACATCCTCATGCCGGTGGTCAAGAAGGAGCTCAAGAAGTACCTCGCCGACCGCAAGGCCGGCACGCTCACCGACCCGGACACCAAGGACGCCGTCCCGGTCGAACAGCCTGCCTGAGCGGTTGCGGCCCTCACCGCGCCCCGGGAACCCGGTCGGGTCCCGGGGCGCAGTGCGTGCGTCGCGGTTAGACTGATCCGGTGACGAACGACACCCGAGCCCAGGACCGACTCCTCGAGCTGCGCGGCAGCATCGACAACATCGACGCCGCCCTCATCCACCTCCTCGCGGAGCGATTCAAACTCACCGAGACCGTCGGGGAGCTCAAGGCCGACCATGGACTCCCGCCCGCCGACGAGTCCCGTGAGGCCCGGCAGGTCGCCCGTCTGCGCCGTCTGGCCGAGGAGTCGCACCTCGACCCCGAGTTCGCCGAGAAGTTCCTCGCGTTCATCGTCGCCGAGGTCATCCATCACCACGAGCGGATCGCCGAGTCCCGCGAGGGCTGAGTCGGCCGAGCCGTCAGCGGTTTGCCGAGACGAACCCGGATCGACTAGACTGGATCGCCGGTGCGCGTATTGCACCACGGCCGGTGATTCCTCTCAATGGGTCTCCTGCGGAAGCCTCGCTTCCGTCAGAGCCAAGGGATCAGCCGCCGTTCGTATGCGAAAGAGCAGAAAGGGTTCGACCATGGTCTACGCCATTGTCCGTGCCGGTGGCCACCAGGAAAAGGTCAGCGTCGGCGACATCATCACAGTCAACCGAATGAAGGCGAAGGCCGGAGACAGCGTCGAGCTCGATGCCGTCCTCTTCGTCGACGGCGATGCGGTCACGACCGATGCCGATGCCCTCTCGAAGATCTCGGTCAGCGCCGAGGTCGTCGATGAACTGCGCGGTCCCAAGATCGTGATCCAGAAGTACAAGAACAAGACCGGTTACAAGAAGCGTCAGGGCCACCGCCAGGACCTCACCCGTCTCAAGATCACGAACATCAAGTAAGAGGAGACATCTGACATGTCAAGCAAAAAGGGAGTCAGCTCGACCCGCAACGGTCGCGACTCGAACCCGCAGTACCTCGGCGTCAAGCGCTTCGGCGGCCAGGTCGTCAAGGCCGGTGAGATCATCGTCCGCCAGCGCGGAACCAAGTTCCACCCCGGCGTCGGCGTCGGCCGCGGCAACGACGACACGCTCTTCGCACTGACGGCGGGCGCCGTCGAATTCGGCAAGCGCAACGGCCGCAAGGTCGTCAACATCGTCGGCGTCTGACCGACGGACACTGAACGTCTCCCGCTCGGCGGGGGAGCATGAAGGGTGAGTCTCCTGACTCACCCTTCATCTGATATAAGGACATCATGGCCACCGAGTTCATTGACCGTGTCACGGTCCACCTGGCCGCCGGCGACGGCGGAAACGGCTGCACCTCGATCCGGCGGGAGAAGTTCAAGCCCCTCGGCGGCCCCGACGGCGCCAACGGCGGCCGCGGCGGCGACATCACCTTCGTCGTCGACCCGCAGACGACGACGCTGCTTCCCCTGCACCACCGCCCCCACCTCAGGGCCGACGGCGGCGGCATCGGCAAGGGCGACCTCCGCCACGGCGCCGACGGCAAGGACCTCATCGTCCCCGTCCCCGACGGCACCGTGGTCAAGACGCAGTCGGGCGAGGTCCTCGCCGACCTCGTCGGACCCGGCACCGAATTCGTCGCCGCCGCCGGCGGCCGCGGCGGACTCGGCAACGCTGCGCTGGCCTCGACGAAGCGCAAGGCCCCCGGCTTCGCCCTCCTCGGTGAACCCGGAGAGTCCTCGACGCTCGTCCTCGAACTCAAGACCATCGCTGACGTCGCCCTCGTCGGCTATCCCTCGGCGGGGAAGTCCAGCCTCATCGCCGCGCTCTCGGCCGCGAAGCCGAAGATCGCCGACTACCCGTTCACGACGCTCGTGCCCAACCTCGGCGTCGTCGAGGCCGGCGACGTGCGCTACACGATCGCCGACGTCCCCGGGCTCATTCCCGGGGCCTCCGAGGGCAAGGGCCTCGGACTCGAGTTCCTCCGCCACGTCGAACGCTGCGCGGCCCTCGTCCACGTCATCGACATGGCGACGTGGGAGCCCGGTCGGGATCCCGTCTCCGACCTCGAGACCATCGAGTCCGAACTCGCCGCCTACTCCGTCGACCTCGGCGACGGCACGAGCGACCTTCCCCTCTCCGAACGCCCGAAGCTCGTGGCACTGAACAAGGTCGACATCCCCGACGGCCGCGAACTCGCCGACATCGTCCGCCCGGACCTCGAGGCGGCGGGCTACCGCGTCTTCGAGATCTCCGCTGTCAGCCATGCGGGCCTGCGCGAGCTCTCCTTCGCCATGGCCGGCCTCGTCGCCGCCGAACGCGAACGCCGCGCGGAGCTCGAGGCGGTGCCCCAGCGGGTCGTCATCCGACCCAAGGCCGTCGACGACAAGGGCTTCGAGATCCGTTCCGAACGCGACTCCGACGGTCCGGTCTTCCGCGTCCTCGGCGACAAGCCCGAACGCTGGGTCGTCCAGACCGACTTCGCCAACGACGAGGCCGTCGGCTACCTCGCCGACCGGCTCGAGCGCCTCGGCGTCGAAGAGGCGCTGTTCAAGGCCGGTGCGAAGCCCGGCGACACCGTCGTCATCGGCGAGGGCGACGGCGTCGTCTTCGACTGGGATCCCACGAGCGTCGGCGGGGCCGAACTGCTCGGGTCCCGCGGCACCGATCCCCGCCTCGAGGAGGAGGCCCGCGCGAGCCGCAAGGAGCGCAAGGCCGCCTACCACGAACGGCAGGACGCGAAGGCCGCGGTGCGTGCCGAGTTCGAGGCCGAGCGCCTCGCCGAAAGGGCCGCGCGGGCACGCGGCGACGCCGAACCCAGCGACGACCGATGACCGCGACGACCCGCTCGCAGGAGGCCGGCGCAGCGGTGCGCGCGGACATCGCGGCGGCCAAGCGCATCGTCATCAAGGTCGGGTCGTCGTCGCTGACGACGATCGACGGCGGACTCGACGAATCCCGCCTCGTTGCCCTCACCGACGCGATCGCCGCCCACCGGGCCGAAGGCCGCGAGGTCGTCCTCGTCTCCTCCGGTGCGATCGCCGCCGGCCTCGAACCCGTCGGGCTGCGCCGCCGCCCCCGCGACCTCGCCACCCAGCAGGCGGCTGCGGGCGTCGGACAGGGCCTGCTCATGGCCGCCTACACCCGGGCACTGGGCCGCTGGGACCTCGTGCCCTCCCAGGTCCTCCTGTCCGCCGACGACCTCATCCGTCGCACCCGGTACCGCAACGCCCAACGGGCCATCGACAGGCTGCTCACCCTCGGCACGCTGCCGATCGTCAACGAGAACGACGCGGTGGCGACGGAGGAGATCCGGTTCGGCGACAACGACCGGCTCGCCGCCCTCGTCGCCCACCTCTCCCACGCCGACGCCCTCGTCCTCCTCTCCGACGTCGACGCCCTCTACACGGGCCCGCCCCACCTGGACACCTCCTCCCGGATCGGCCATGTCGCCGGTCCTGACGACCTCGGCGGGGTCGCGATCGGGGGAGTGGGCTCGGCCGGCACGGGCACCGGGGGCATGGCGACGAAGGTCGATGCCGCGCTCATGGTCACCGATTCGGGCATTCCCGCTGTCCTCACCTCGGCGGACAGGGTCGGCGAGGTGCTTGCGGGCGGGAACGTCGGCACGGCGTTCTCCGTCACCCACCGTCGCCGCGGCACGCGTCTGCTCTGGCTGCGGCATCTGGCGCGGACCTTCGGCTCGGTGACGATCGACGACGGCGCCGCGACGGCCGTGCGTTCACGCGGGACGAGTCTGCTCGCCGCCGGGGTCGTCGGCGTCGACGGCGAGTTCGAGGCAGGTGACCCTGTCGAGATCCGCAGTCTGAGCGGAGAGACCGTGGCGAGGGGGATGACGAACTTCTCCTCCGCCGAGCTGCCGATGATGTTCGGGCTGACCACAGAGGAACTTGGCACCCGCCTGGGAAGTGACTACCGTAAAGAAGTCATCCATCGCAACGATCTCGTCCTCACCCACGTGAGCGGGAGGAGCTAGTCCATGACCGCAGCAGCCGACATCCACCCCAAGACCGTGCGCGGGGTGACGAGGATCGCGCGGAACGCGAAGGCGGCCGCCGCTCGTCTGGCCACGACCTCGACGGCGGAGAAGGATGCGGCACTGCAGGCGATCGCCGAGGGGCTGCGCGAGTCCTCTGCCCGCATCGTCAAGGCCAACGAGAGCGACCTTGCCAAGGGTGCTGAGAACGGGATGAGCGAATCGCTCCTCGACCGCCTCCGCCTCGACGAGGCGCGGATCGCAGCGATCGCCGATTCCGTCGAGCAGGTCATCGACATCCCCGACCCGGTCGGCACCACGGTCCTCGGGCGCACCCTGCCCAACGGGATCCGGCTCACGCAGTCCCGCGTGCCCATGGGCGTCATCGGTGCGATCTACGAAGCCCGACCCAACGTCACTGTCGACATCGCCATCCTCGCCCTCAAAGCCGGCAACGCTTCGATCCTGCGCGGAGGCTCGGCAGCGGAGAACACGAACGCCGAACTTGTCTCCGTCCTCCGCCGTGCCGTCGAATCCGTCCGTTTGCCCGCCGACACGATCAGCACGATCGACCAGTACGGACGCGACGGGGCGAGCGTGCTCATGAACTCCCGCGACTACGTCGACCTCCTCATCCCGCGCGGCGGCGCCGAACTCATCAACACCGTCGTCCAGGATTCGATCGTCCCCGTCATCGAGACCGGGATCGGCAACGTCCACATGTTCATCGACTCCTCGGCGACCGTGAAGACCGCCGTCGACCTCGTCATCAACTCGAAGACGCAGCGCCCGAGCGTGTGCAACTCGCTTGAGACGCTCCTCGTCCACGAGAAGGCCGCGAAGCGGATCCTGCCGAAGCTCCTCGAGCGCCTCGAGGCGGCCGGCGTCGTCGTCCACGCCGACTCCGATGTCGCCGCCCTGGCCCCGCAGTCGATGCGCATCCGCCGCGTCTCCCGGCGGGACTGGGCCAAGGAGTACCTCGACCTCGAACTCGCGGTCAAGCTCGTCTCCGGCATCGACGAGGCCATCGACCACATCCGTGCCTACACCTCCGGACACACCGAGGTGATCGTGACGAAGGACATCGACAACGCGGAGACCTTCGTCACAGCCATCGACGCCGCCGCCGTCGGCGTCAACGTCTCCACCCGGTTCACCGACGGGGGAGAGTTCGGCTTCGGCGCGGAGGTCGGGATCTCGACGCAGAAGCTCCACGCCCGTGGTCCTATGGGCGTCGAGCAGCTGACGACGACGAAGTGGATCATGCAGGGAAACGGGCAGATCCGCGACTGACTTCGCCCATGTCGCTGCACGCGCAGCCGACATGACGTGAGAAACTGATGGGACACCACACCGGTCACCGCCGGTCCGAGACACAAGGAGCACTACCGTGAACGCAACTCTGCTGGCAGCCGCCGAAGAAGCAGCGGCCCACAACGAGCTGCCGATGGAGCCGATCGGCTACGGACTCATCACCCTGGCGATCTTCCTCACGATGGCCGTCGTGGCCCGGTCGTGGAAGGGCATCTCCTACCGCCACTGATATGGCAGATCGCACCCGTCGGGTCGGTGTCATGGGCGGCACCTTCGACCCCATCCACCACGGGCACCTCGTCGCCGCGAGCGAGGTCCAATCGACCTTCGACCTCGACGAGGTGATCTTCGTCCCCACCGGTCGGCCCTATCAGAAGGACGCCCAAGAGGTCACCGATGCCGAGCACCGATACCTCATGACCGTCATCGCCACGGCGTCGAACCCGCGGTTCCGCGTCTCCCGCGTCGACATCGACCGGCCCGGCCCGACGTACACGATCGACACCCTGCGCGACCTCACCGCCAGCCTCGGCGAGGACACGGAGATGTTCTTCATCACCGGCGCGGACGCTTTGGCTCAGATCCTGACGTGGAAGAATGTCGATGAGCTGTTCTCCTTGGCGCACTTCGTCGGGGTCAGCCGACCCGGCCACGAACTGCGCAGCGAGGGACTGCCCGTCGACCGGCTGAGCCTGGCGCAGATCCCGGCCCTGGCGATCTCGTCAACGGACTGCAGACAACGGGTGATGGACGGAGCCCCGGTCTGGTACCTCGTGCCCGACGGCGTGGTGCAGTACATCGCGAAACATGACCTGTACAGGAGTGATAATGGCTGAAGAGCAGTTCACGTCACGGCGTGCCAGGCGCGAAGCCGAGCGTCTGGCCGCCGAACAGGAGTTCGAGGCCAGGTCGACCCCTGCACAGCCGACGGAGACGAACCGAGCCGATCTCCTCACGCCGCCGGAGCGTCCGGTGGAGAAGCCCAAGGCCCCCGCCGAGGCGGTCCAGGACTCCGCCTCGCGCATCGATCCGGCGCCGGCGGAGAAGGTCGCCCACGAACGCGGTGCGCTGGCCTCGGACCACCTCCCGCAGGAACGTCCCCCGGTCAACGCCGCGGATCGCCTCGATCCCCGGCGTGCGCCGCTGCCGCACTTCGAGTCGCGTGCCGAGCGCAAACGCTACCTCCGCGAACACGGACTCTCCCTCGACGGTGATCTCTCGACGGGCGCGATCCCCGTCATCGCCGAACCCGAGGAGTCGCAGCCCGACGCGGACGCCCGACCCGTCGAACACGAATCCTTCGACACCGCCGGCTTCGGGGGCACCTCCGACGAGGTGGCCGCGGGCGACTTCGAGTCCCCGGTGACCCCGGACTCGGCACCGCGCCCCGCCGCACCCGAGGACGCCCCCGCCCGGCCGACCGGCTCCGCACCTGCGGAGTACACCGTAGCGAAACCCGCCGACGCACCGGGCAAGGGCACTATGCCGAACCGGGAGGAGTCGAAGGCTCCCGACGTGAAGGCGGAGAAGACCCCCGCACCGGGTGAGAAGCCCGCTGCGCAGACCGACGCGACCCCGGAGACGCCGGCGGTCAAGCAGGCCGGGACGTCCGCGGCGGCGGAGAAGCCGGCCGCACGGGCGGGCACCGACGCAGAGTCTGCCGCGCCGGCGACACCGGCGAAGACTGCCGACCGGGAGGCGACGACGCGTTCGCGGCGGATGCCGATCGTCCAGCCGCCGGCGACGAAGGGAGTGCGCGTCGTCACCGCCGCCTCGGCGCAGGTGAGCGAGACGACGACGGAGACGGGGGCACGGGAGACCGAGATCACCGAGACCGAGGTCGTCGAGACCGCGACCGCGTCACCGACGTCGACCCCGCGGACCGGGACGACGTCGCCGACCGACGGGGCCGAGACAGCGAAGAAGGACGAGCGGGCGGGTGACGAAGCGGAGTCCGCGCAGTCGGCCGACGACGCCGCCCGGGCGCTTGCCGCGAACCCGGAGACCCGGCCGATGGATGCCGTCCCCGAGGCATGGGCTCTGCCGAACGCCGACTACGAGGACGAAGAGACGGAGAACCCGCCGGGACACCGGATCAAGGCGAGTGCCGTGACCGGTCACGACGGACAGATCCTTGTCGGCGAGGAGCCGTCCAAAGTACCCTTTATCGTGCTGGGCGTGGCGGCGCTCTTCGCTGTCGCCCTCATCGTCATCGCCCTCGTCATGCTGCTCTGACCTCCCGACTGCTCTGACCATCCCGAAAGGACCGCGTGGACACCACCGAACTGCTGAGGACGGCCGCGAAGGCCGCCGATGACAAACTCGGCACCGACATCGTCGCCCTCGACGTCAGCTCGACCCTCTACATCACCGATGCCTTCCTCATCGTCTCCGCCGACAGCGAACGGCAGGTCGGCGCGATCGTCGACGGTGTCGAGGAGGCCCTGCTCAAGGAGCTCGGCCGCAAGCCGCTGCGCCGCGAGGGCCGAGGTTCGGGCGATTGGGTGCTGCTCGACTACGGCGACATCGTCGTCCACGTCTTCTCGTCCGAGCAGCGGGAGTACTACGCCCTCGAGCGTCTGTGGAAGGACGTCCCGGTCATCGACGTCGGACTCGGTGACGAGTCCGGGCAGGCGACCGGGACCGAGGAGACGCCCGGCGAGACCGACGTCCGATGACGAAGACCGTCGTCGTCTGGCGACACGGTCAGACCGACTACAACGTCGCCCGGCGGTTCCAAGGGCAGTCGGACATCGCTCTCAACGCGGTGGGACTCGAACAGGCTGAACGCGCCGCCGTCGCCCTCGCCGAACTCCACCCCGATCTCATCGTCTCCTCCGACCTCCTGCGCGCCGCGGCGACCGCTGACCAGCTCGCCGAACGTGTCGGACTCACCGTCAGCCGTGACGCACGGTTGCGGGAGACCTCGTTCGGCGACTGGGAGGGACTGACCCGGGACGAGATCGCCCGGACGTGGCCCGATGAGCTCCACGCCTGGATCTCCGGAGCCGACACGCGTCCGCCCGGGGGAGAGACCCGAACCGAATCCGGGCACCGCGTGGCCCGGGCCATCACCGACATCGTCACCGGCACCGATGCCGAGTCGATCGTCATCGTCGCCCACGGTGCCGTGCTGCGCGCCGCCTCCGAGGAGCTGCTCGGGATGAGCGGCACCGGCCGCCTCGCCGTGCTCGGCAACTGCGGCCACGGCGAGTTCGGCTTCACCGGCGACGCGTGGGTGCTGCGCCACTGGGGGACCGCAGCGGTCTGAGACGCTCCCGCACCGACCACCGCTTATCTGCGCGCCGCGTGGACCGTCCTGACGAGGTCGACGAGGGCCGCGGCAGAGGCGTCCCAGGAGAACTGCTGTGACGCCTCCTGTCCCGCCACAGCCTTCTCCTCCCATGTGCGCGCATCGGTGAGCTCTCCGACCGCAGCGGCGATCGACGCCGGATCGTCCTCATCGAAGAACACCGCGGCATCGCCGGTGATCTCGTGGAAGATCGGGATGTCCGAGACCGCCACCGGCACCCCTTTGGCCATCGCCTCGATGACGGGCAGACCGAATCCCTCCGCGCGGGAGGCCGTGACGAGGGCCGTCGCCTCGGCGAGGAGATCGGCGTACTCCTCATCGCTGACCCCACGGTGGAAGACGACCCTGGCCCGGTCGGGGATGAGGGCTCGCAGCTGCGCCTCCCTGCGCCCCTCGATCCGGCTTGCGATGTGCAGGGTCCAGCCCGGCAGGTGCTCGAGCGCGCGGATGAGCGATTCGACGTTCTTATAGGGCATGAACGAGCCCATGTAGACCAGCGATCTTGCGCCCGCGCGGTTCGTCGTCCGCGGCTCGGTGACACTCACCTCCGCGGCATTCGAGACCACCGTCACCGGGCGGGTCGTCAGCCGTTGGTCGGCGATGAGGGACTTCGTCGTCTCACTCACCGCGGCGATGGCATCGGCCCGGTTGAGCAGCAGCCGCTGGGGAGTGAAGCTGAGGTGGTAGAGGCGCCAGAGCAGGCGCACAGGGGCGGGAAGATCGGCCGGGGGGAGCGGATGCGAGTAGTAGATGAGGTCGTGGACGGTGAGGATGAGCCCATAGCGGCGCCCCGTCGACCCCATGACCTGCATCGTCGAGAACACGACATCGGCACCGAGGGCGTTGAGTCGGCGCGCGACGGCGACCTCGGACGGTGACGTGGGGGAGTTGAGCCGCACCCACCGGCACGGCGGCAGGAGTCCGAGCTGCGCCTCGTCGCTGATGATCGCCGTGACCTCGATGTCCGTGCCCGCGGTGGCCTCGAGCAGAGCGGCGAGCAGGCTGGATCCGTACCGGGAGATGCCGTCGTGGTGGGTGGTCCGGGTGAACCGGGCATCGAAGAAGACGCGGATGGGAGAGGAGGTCTGAAGGCCGTCTGAGTTTTTGCTCATGGAACTCCGAGTCGATAGTCTGAACATTCGAAAGTGAGCGTTCGCCGCGACGAAGGGCCAGTGAGTGAAGGAACCAGCACCTGCGTCCGAAGCCCTGAGGCTCCGGTCATGATCCTAACGATAATCGCCCTCGCCGCCCTCGTCGTCCTCACCCCTCTCCTCACCCGCCTCTTCGGTCGGGCCGCGGGATGGCCGCTGGCTGCGGCCTACCTCGGCGTGGCTGCCCTCTTCACGCCCACCGCCGCCGAGGTCATGGCCGGGGCCGATCCCGAAGCGACGCTTCCGTGGGTGCCGAGTCTCGGCGTCGACCTCGCTCTGCGCGCCGACGGCATCGGCGTGGTCTTCACCTACATCGCCCTCATCATCGGCGCGATCGTCTTCGTCTACTCGACGGCCTACCTGCCCAGGGGAGGAGGGGAGACGAGCTTCTACTGGCTCATGGTCGTCTTCACCTTCTCGATGGTCGCGCTCGTGCTCAGCAACGACCTCATCGTCCTCTTCGTGTGCTGGGAGCTGACTTCGCTCGCCTCGTTCTTCCTCATCGCCCGCTCCGGCTCGCCCGGACAGGCACCGTCCCTCCGCACCCTGCTCATCACCTTCATCGGCGGGCTCACCCTCCTCGTCGCCGTCGGCGTGACGATCGCGGCGACGGGGACGACGAACCTCCACGAGGCCCTCGTCTCCGATGTGTGGGCCACCCAGCCGGCCGTGACGACGCTCGTCGCCGTCCTCGTCGCCGTCGCGGCGATGACGAAGTCCGCGCAGTTCCCGTTCCACTCGTGGCTGCCCGATGCGATGGCCGCCGCCACCCCGGTCTCCGCCTACCTCCACGCGGCAGCCGTGGTCAAGGCCGGCATCTTCCTCATGATGCGCTTCTCGCCCGCCTTCCACGCCACCCCCGCATGGAACGTCATCCTCGTGTCAGCAGGCCTCATCACTGCCTTCATCGGCGGCTGGTTCGCCCTCAACCAGCATGACGTGAAGAAGCTCATGGCGTACTCGACGGTCTCCCAGCTCGGACTCATCACCGCCGTCATCGGCGTGGGCACCGAGGCCGCTATCGCCGCGGCCGCCCTCCACGTCATCGCCCACGCGCTGTTCAAGTCGGGGCTGTTCATGATGGTCGGCGTCGTCGACCACCTCGCCGGCACCCGTGAGCTCACCCGCATCCCGCGCCTCATCGGCCCGGCTCCGGTCGCCTTCGCCGTCATGGCGCTCGGGTGCGCCTCGATGGCGGGCATCCCGCCGTTGCTCGGATTCGTGTCCAAGGAGTCGCTGTTCACCGCGCTCTTCGAGGTCCCCGGCTCCGGGTGGATGCTCTTCATCATCGCCGTCGCCGCCTCGGTGCTCACCTTCGCCTACTGCGCGAAGACCGTGTGGGGCGCGTTCATCGACGGCAAACCCGTGACGAAGAGCGAGCTCGGGCACTCCTCACCGGTCATGCTCATCGCCGCCGGACTGCCCATCGTCGCCTCCCTGCCGCTGAGCTTCGTCCTCTTCGTCTTCGACACCCCGCTCACCGAGGTCGTCGCCGCCGCGATCCCCGGTGAGCCTGAAGAGGTCCATGTGAAGTTCTGGCATGGATTCACCCCTGAGCTCTTCGCCTCTGCCCTCATCATCGCCATCGGCATCATCCTCATCATCAACCGGTCGAAGGTCTTCGCGTTCTTCCACCGCGCGCGGCTGAGCTTCGACGGCGCCGACGTCATCAACGGCATCGTTGTGGGCCTCATCCGCATCGGCCGCGGGCTGAGCATCGTCGTGCGCCCGATGAACTCGGGACCCTACCTCGCGACGAGCCTCGGCGGACTCGCCCTCATCGCCTTCGTCTCGGTGCCCGTGATCTTCCCGAACCTGCCGCCGCTGCAGGACAACCTGTGGCGGGCCCCCGACGTCGTCCTCCTCGTCCTCATCACCATCGCCGTCCTCGTCGTGTGCACCTCGCACTCGCGCCTGACCACCGTCGTCTCCCTCTCCGCCGTCGGCATCCTCGCGACCGTGCAGATCCTTGCGCTCGGGGCGCCCGACGTCACGCTCACGCAGCTGCTCGTCGAAGCGATGACGATCATCGTCATCATGCTCGTCCTCCAGAAGCTGCCGCGCTCGTTCTGGCGGTACTCGAAGCGCCTCCAGTCCACCCGTGCGGTCTTCGCGATCCTCGTCGGCGCCGCCGTCACCCTGCTCACGCTCACCCTCAACGGGCGCCGGGAGCGGTCGCTGGTGGGCATGTACTACATCGAGAACGCCCCGGAGATCAGCGGCGGGCACAACATCGTCAACACGATCCTCGTCGAGTTCCGAGCTCTCGACACGCTCGGTGAGCTCACCGTCCTCGGCATGGCCGGGATCGCGATCGTCGCCGTGATGTCGACGGTCAAGGACCGCTACATCGACCCTCCGGCGGAGAACATCCCGGAGCCGCCGAGGCGGGCGTGGGTGACCGTGCGGCCGAAGGGCACGAGCGCCTACCGCGGCGTCCACGAAGCGTGGCCCAACGTCATCCCGCTGCAGCTGACGATCAAGGTCCTCGGTCCGCTGCTCGTCGTCACCTCACTGCTCATCTTCTGGCGAGGGCACAACGAGCCCGGAGGCGGCTTCATCGCCGCCCTCATCGGCTCCGCGGTCATCGGGCTGCTCTACATGTCCACGGCCAAGGACCGGGCGATCGGTCCGCCGCGCGCCCCGCTCTACCTCATCGGCGTCGGCATCGGCATCGCCATCCTCACCGGTCTCCTCGGCCTTGTCGTCGCCGGGTCCTTCCTCGAGCCGATGCAGGTCTACATCCTCGGTGAGAAGTACACCTCGTCCCTGCTCTTCGACGTCGGCGTCTACCTCGCCGTCCTCGGGCTCATCCTCCTCTCCTTCAACCTCCTCGGCGTCTCCGACTCCGCGGCGACGCCGGCCGGCGACGATGTGCTCACCGACGGGATCATCCGCCGCGATGTCGAGCGGACCCGCGAACGCGCCGACGAACTCCTCTACGGTGAGCTCAAGGGCCCTATGGAGTCGATCAGGGGTGAGCGTCCCGGCCTCGGCGACCGCATCGCCGCGCGCGGATCCGACCGGAAGGTGAGAGCCTCGACGACGCACATCCTCGACGGAAACGCACCGCTCGACCGCGGTGAAGCCCCGACCACGGCTGAGGGGGAGACCCGATGATCCTGGCCATAACGATCGGCGTCCTCACCGCGGGCGGCGTCTACCTGATGATGCAGCGGTCGATGGTCCGCGGTGTCTTCGGCCTCACCCTGCTCTCGCATGCAGCGAACTTCGTCCTCCTCTCGGCCGGCGTCGGTGCGTGGCGGGTCGAACCGCTCAGCGGCCGCGGCGACCAGAGTCTCGCAGCGGACCCGCTGCCGCAGGCGTTCGTCCTCACCGCCATCGTCATCACCCTGGCGGTGACGATCTTCATGCTCGCCCTCGCCGTGCTCGGCCATGACGACGACCAGAAGCGCGCCCCCGAGACCGGGGAGGTCCGCGAATCGTGAACTCATCGCTCCTGCTCCTCCTCGTCGGCCTTCCGCTGCTCGCCTCGGCGCTCAGCGTCCTCATCACCTCCCGGACCCTCGACCGGGTCCTCCTGCTCGCCGTGCCCTCGTTCGTCGGTCTCAGCGGCCTCGGTCTGCTCGTCCTCCACCAGCGGATCCCGGTCATCGCCCACGACGTCGGCGGCTACATCCCGGGACTGGCGATCCCGTTCGTCTCGGACTCGTTCACGGCGCTCATGCTCGTGCTCACCTCCCTGACTGCGCTCGTGAGCTGCATCTTCCTCATCAACACCGGCGAGGACCAGTACCGGTTCGTCCCGGCCCTGGTGATGATGATGCTCACCGGCGTCTACGGGGCGCTGCTCACCGGCGACCTCTTCAACTTCTTCGTCTTCATCGAGGTGATGGTCCTGCCCGCGTACGCGCTCATCGCGGTCACGGGAACGTGGCGCCGCCTCGGCGTGGGTCGGATGTTCGTCATGGTCAACCTCCTGACCTCGACGATCCTGCTCATCGGGGTCGGTTTCGTCTACGGTGCGACCGGCACGGTCAACCTCGCCGTCCTCGCCCAGCTCGGCACACCCACAGGGCAGGGAGCGCTGGCGCTCGGCATCGTCCTCTTCGCGATGCTCGTCAAAGCCGGCGGTGCTCCCTTCCACGGTTGGCTGGCACGGTCCTACCCGAACACCTCGGCGGGGATGATGGCGCTCTTCTCCGGTCTCCACTCGAAGGTCGCGCTCTACGCGATCTACCGGGTGTGCACGACCGTCTACGGGGAACCGCCGGCGTGGGCGAACCTCATCGTCGTCATCGCCGTGCTCAGCATCATCCTCGGCGCGCTCTCGGGCTTCGGGCAGAACCGCGTGCGCAACGTCCTCGCCTTCCAGATGACCGCGAGCGTCGGCCACACCCTCGTCGGCGTCGCCCTCCTCACCGTCGCCTCGCTCGCCGCGGGCGCCTTCTACATGGTCCACAGCATGATCACGATGGCCGGGCTCCTCCTCGTCATGGGCGCGGTCGAGCAGACCTACGGCACGGGATCGTTCAAGAAGCTCTCCGGGCTGGCGAGCCGGGAGAAGTGGGCGAGCGTGCTCATGGTCCTCGGCCTCTTCTCCCTCATCGGGCTGCCGCCCACCTCGGGCATGTGGGCGAAGATCGGACTCATCCGGGCGGCGACCGGAGTCGGTGACGCCGCCGGCTGGTGGATCGTCACGGCGATCGTCGTCGGGGCGCTCATCTCGATGCTCGCCCTCCAGCGGACGTGGCGGAACACGTTCTGGGGTCCGCCCATGCAGTCCTACCGGCCCGACTCCGCGGAGACCGGGCGTGCACCGACCGAACCGGTCCCCGACGGACTGCGCATCCCCGCGCGCCTGCTCGTGCCCGGGACGATCATGATCGCCGTGTCTGTGGCGATCTTCGTCTGGCCCGAACCGCTGCTCGAGGTCACGGCGCGCGTCGCCGAAGGCCTCCTTGACCACACCGACTACATCGAGGCGGTGACGACACCATGAGACGCGTGATCAACGGCCTCTCCTACGTGTTCTTTATCCTCTGGGCCATCATCGTCGGCACCGCGAAGGTCGTCGGCCACCTGTTCCGGGTCAACCGCCCCTACGCCCACCCGATGATCGTCGAGGTGCCGCTGCGGTGCCGCACGGACCTCGAGGTGACCCTGTTCGCCTCCTCGATCACCATCACCCCGGGCACGCTCGTCACCGCGATCGCCGCCGGCACGGCGACGACCCCGCCGGTCCTCTTCGTCCACGCCCTGTTCGAGGACTCCGAGGACGCTGCCCTCGAGGGCCTCTACGACATGGAGTCGCGGCTGCTGGCGATGACTCGGGGACGGGCCCCGCAGAGTCCTCCCTCGGGCGTCGCCGAGGTGGAGGCGAATTGGATCGACCCGGGTTCGGCCGGAGAGAGGGGCAGACCATGACCGTCATCGTCGCCGTCTGTGCGATCATCCTCGCCGTGGCCATCGTCATCGGCCTCATCCGCGTCATCACCGCGAAGGACCTCGGCTCCCGTGCCGTCGTCAGCGACCTCGTGTACTTCTGCGCGGTCGGCATGCTCACGATCATCGGGATCCATGTCTCGTCCTCGATCGTCCTCGATGTCATCTTCCTCGCCTCGATGGTCGGCATCCTCGCCACCATCGCGCTCTCCCGCATCCTCACGAGGGGGCATCGCTGATGAATGAGCTCACCGCAACCATCCTCGTCGGCGTCTTCGGGATCACCGGCTCCCTCATCGTCCTCGCCTCTGCGCTGGCGATGTTCCGGGTCCGCGACGCACTCTCGCGGATCAACGTGTTCTCTCCTGCCACCGGTCTCGGTCTGCCGCTCATCGCGTTGGCCGCCTACGTCAGCGATCTCTACGTCGAGGGCTTCAGCGTCACGTCTCTGCTCGTCCTCCTCGCCACGATCCTCTGCCTCATCATCGTCTCCTCGGTCGCGAGCAACACGCTGTCGCGCGCGAGCGTGCTCTCGGGACAGCCGATCTACCGCAAGACCTCGCCGAACCGGCTGGCGCAACCCCCGGAGGGGATCGAGGACCCGGACCCCGCGGATGCGGAGCCGGTGACGAAGGACGACCGACCCGGGCCGAACGGCTGAGAACCGGCAGCTGAGATGCGGAAGCATCGCACCGACAGCTGAGGATTAGGTGAGCCTATCCTTATGCTAAGATGAGCGAGCCGCAGACGCCGGCGCGCCACCTCAGCAGAAAGCCAGCCATGTTCCAGACGTTTCTCATCGGCCTGCGTGAGGGCCTCGAGGCCGCACTCATCGTCAGCATCCTCATCGGCTACCTCGGGCGCATCGGCCGCACCCGCGAGATCCGCGCGATGTGGTGGGGGATCGCCGCTGCCATCGTCGTCTCCCTCGCCTTCGGGGCGCTGCTCACCTTCGGGCCCTCGACCCTGACCTTCGAGGCCCAGGAATTCATCGGCGGCACCCTGTCGATCATCGCCGTCGGCTTCGTCACATGGATGATCTTCTGGATGGCGCGCACCGCGAAGGGCCTCGCCGGCGAACTGCGCTCCGCCGCGGACAGGGCCCTCGACGGACCGCTCATCGGCCTCGTCATCCTCGGCGCCTTCTCGGTGGGACGCGAGGGCCTCGAGACCGCCCTCTTCCTCTGGGCCGCGACCCGGGCCAATGCCTCGGCGGGAGCGTCCGCGCTCGGCCTCACCCTCGCCGCGGTCGCCGGCATCCTCATCGCCGTCGTCCTCGCGTGGCTCATCGCCAAGGGGCTGCTGCGGCTCAACCTCTCGAAGTTCTTCAGGTACTCGGGGGCGTTCCTCATCATCGTCGCCGCCGGCGTCCTCGCCTACGGATTCCACGACCTCCAGGAGGCCGGGATCATCCCGGGACTCCACTCGCTCGCCTTCGACGTCTCCGGCGTGATCCCGCCGACGAGCTGGTACGGCGTCCTCCTCAAGGGCATCTTCAACTTCTCCCCGGCCACGACCTGGGTCGAGTTCACCGTGTGGTGGCTCTACGTCCTCATCGTCGGCACCCTCTTCGTCCGCGGGCTGCGCTCCTCGCCGAAACCGGCGACGGCGTCCGCGCCGGTGAGCGGCACCGCCACCGCCTGATCGACCTGCCGGCGACCCCGGTCGCCCGGACCCGGATCGCGCCACGCGGTCCCTCACCCTCCTCCGCTGAGTAGGCGGAGGCCTCACCTCAAGGATGGATATGAGAACCCTCAACCCCAGTGTCGCCGTCGTCATGGCCGTCGGCGGAGCGCTTCTGCTCACCGGGTGCGAACCCAACACCGAACAGGGCGGCGCGATCGCCGTGACGAGCACGGACGACTCGTGCGAGGTCGCCGCCACCGAAGCGCCGGTCGGCACCCTGAAGTTCGACGTCACCAATGAAGGATCGAAAGTCACCGAGTTCTACCTCCTCGGCGAGGACGGGCTGCGCATCATCGGGGAGGTCGAGAACATCGCCCCCGGACTCGAACGCTCCCTCACGGTCACCGCCCCCGAGGGCAAGTACTTCACCGCGTGCAAGCCGGGGATGGTCGGCGACGGACTGCGCGGGGACTTCACGGTGACTCCGAGCGAGGGCGGCCAGGAGGTCAGCGCCGAGGACTCGGAGCTCGCCGCGCAGGCGACGACTCAGTACGCCTCCTACGTCAAGGACCAGACCGAGCAGCTGCTCACCGGCACCGAGGACTTCGCGAAGGCATACAAGGCCGGTGACGACGACGAGGCGCGCCGACTCTACCCGGAGGTGCGCACGAACTGGGAGCGGATCGAACCGGTCGCCGAGTCCTTCGGCGACCTCGACCCCAAGCTCGACCTGCGCGAAGCCGACCTCGAAGAGGGCCAGGAATGGACCGGCTGGCACCTGCTCGAGAAGGACCTCTGGCCGCCGCAGGACGGCTACACCGCGCTCAGCGACGCGGACCGGGAGAAGTACGCCGACCTCCTCGTGGCCGACACGAAGGTCCTCTACGACCGCACCCGGTCGATGACGTTCACCCCCCGACCAGCTCTCGAACGGGGCCAAGGAGCTCCTCGACGAGGTCGCCACGGGCAAGGTCACCGGTGAGGAGGAGGCGTGGTCGCACACGGACCTCTGGGACTTCCAGGCCAACGTCGACGGCGCCAGGGTCGCCTACGAGGACCTCAAGCCGCTGCTGGCGACTCGGGACAAGGAGCTCGACGAGACGCTGAGCACCCGGTTCGCCGACCTCCAGACCCTCCTCGACGGCCATCGGAAGGGCGAGGGCTTCGTCCTCTACACCGAGCTGAGCGAGGACGAGGTCAAGGAGCTCTCCGACTCCGTCAACGCGCTCTCGGAACCGCTCTCGCAGCTCACCGACCGAGTGGTCGGCTGATGACCGACCGGCCCGGGGTCTCCCGCCGCGCGATGTTCGGCGTCGGGGCGGGCACGCTCGCCGCCGGTGCCGCCGCGGGCTTCTTCGCCCATGATCCGATCGCCGAGGCGGTCGGGGCGGAGTCCGACATCGTCGACTTCTTCGGGCGGCACCAGGCCGGGATCGTCACCGAGGCGCAGGACCGGATGTGCTTCGCCGCGGTCAACGTCCTCACCGACGACCGGAACGAACTCATCGATCTCCTCAGGCAGTGGACGGCCGCGGCGGCCAACCTCAGCCGCGGTCTGCCCGTCGTCGAGGACGGTGTGGCCGGGGGCTCCCGGTTCGCCCCGCCGATGGACACCGGCGAGGCGCAGGGACTGAGCGCCGGCCACCTCACGGTGACGATCGGGTTCGGGCGCAGCCTCTTCACCGACGCCGACGGCCGGGACCGGTTCGGCATCGCCGACCGGCTGCCGCCGGGACTCATCGAGCTCCCGCACTTCCCGGGCGACCGCCTCGACGAGGCACGAACCGACGGGGACCTGTGCATCCAGGCGTGCGCGGACGATCCCCAGGTCGCCGTCCACGCGGTGCGCAACCTCATCCGGATGGGCTTCGGCATCGTCTCGACCAGGTGGATGCAGCTCGGCTTCGGGCGCACCGCCTCGACGTCGCCGGCACAGGAGACCCCGCGCAACCTCTTCGGGTTCAAGGACGGGACGGCGAACATCCGCTCGGATGAGGAGAAGGCGCTGAACGAGCACGTGTGGGTGCGCGACGGGTCGTGGATGAACGACGGCAGCTACCTCGTCGCCCGCCGGATCCGGATGCACATCGAGACGTGGGATCGGGAGAGCCTCGACGGCCAGGAGCAGATCTTCGGGCGCACGAAGATGACCGGGGCACCGCTGTCCGGGGGTGAGGAGTTCACGGAGCCGGACTTCGCGATGGCAGGCGCTGCGAACCTCCCGATCATCCCGACGACCTCGCACGTCCATCTCGCCCACCCCAAGCAGAACGGGGGCACCCGGATCCTGCGGCGCGGCTACAACTACGCCGACGGCGCGGACGCCCAGGGCAACCTCGACGCGGGCCTGTTCTTCATCGCCTTCGTCGCCGATCCTGCCGGCGACTATGTGCCGATGCAGAACCGCCTCGCGAAGGAGGATGCGCTCAGCGAATACCTCCTCCACACCGGGTCGGGACTCTTCGCGATCCCGCCCGGGGTCGCCGAGGGCGGGTGGATCGGGCAGACCCTGTTCGCGTGAGGTCCGTGCCGCTGGGCTGAGTACCGTCGGGCCGGGCCCAGGGCGGGTGCGCCCGCGTGCTCAGTCGCGTCCGGTCGCGCGCATCGTGATGTTGATCCGACCCCCGCCGAGGTCGGAAAGCCGTGCCGCCTCCGGTGCCGTTCCCGGGTGGATCTTCGTCACCCCGTGGTAGGCGAACCGGGCGGGGCCGCCGAAGACGTAGGCATCGCCCGAGGCGAGGCGGATGTCCTCATAGGGTCGGTTCTTCGTCTCCGTGTTCCCGAAGCGGAACGTGCACGAATCGCCGAGGGAGAGCGAGACGACCGGGGCCGGATCGTATTCGTCCTTGTCCTGGTGCATCCCCATCTTCGCCGACTCGTCGTAGTAGTTGACGAGCGCGACGTCGGGTGAGTACGCATCCGGGTCGAGACCCCAGGAGGCGGGCGCGGTTCCGGGGGAGTCGGGGTCGGCGGCGACCGCCTCGGCGGCGGCAGCGATGACCTGCCGACCCAGCCGGGTCATCCAATCGGGGAACGGGAGGACGCGCTCATTGTTGACGTCCTTGGCCTGGCGGTCGTAGCGGCCGGGACGCCAGTGCCAGCCGAGCCCGATCGTCGTCACGCTCATCGGATGCCCGCGGATCGTCGTCGCGTGGGCAGGGACGGGTCCCGCGCGCCATGCCGCGTACTGCCGGAGGATCCACGCCTGTGCGGCGTCGTCGAGGAAACCGGGGAGCCAGACCGCGCCCGGGGCGACGACCCGGGGCGCGCGGTCGAAGGCGTCGTCGGCAAAGAGGGAGTCCATCGCCGGCCTCAGAGCTCGGAGAGGGGCACCGCCTCGTCGGCAAGCTTCGCGGTGTCGACCTTCTTGCCGATGAGGGCGCGCAGGTCGTCGCTGACGTCCCAGATGTTGACGTTCATCGCCGCGGTGAGCGTGCCGTCCTTCGTCCAGAAGACGATGAACTCGCCGGAGCCCTTGTCGCCGCGGATCGTCACGTCGTCGTCTCCGGAGCCGTGGCCGACGTACTCCATGCCGAGGTCGTACTGGTCGGTGAAGAAGTACGGCTCCCAGTCGTAGACGGCGTTGCCGCCGGTGAGAGTCGAGGCGGCGACGTCGGCCTGGCGCACGGCGTTGTCCCAGTGCTCGACGCGGATGCGGGAGTCGAGTCGGGTGTTGAAGGCGTTGGCGATGTCGCCGATCGCGAGCACATTGCTCTCGCTCGTGCGCATCCGCTCATCGGTGGGAACGCCGTTGTCGACGTCGATCCCGGCCGCCTCGGCGAGGTCGACGGTGGGGTCGGCACCGATGCCGATGACGACGAGGTCGGCGGGGATGTCGCCCTGCGTGGTCTGCGCGGTCTCGACGGCACTGTCGCCGGTGAAGCCGGTGACCTCGGCGTCGCCGAAGAACGTCACCCCGTGGGAGACGTGGAGCTCTTCGAAGTACCTGCCCATCTCCTCACCGAGGACGGCCTTGAGCGGAGGGGCGTCGCGGACGACGACGGTGACCTCGGAGCCGTGGGAGCGGGCGGCAGCGGCGAGTTCGAGTCCGATCCACCCGCCGCCGACGATGACGACCTTCCGTCCCTCGCCGAACTGGGAGCGGATGGCGACGGCGTCACCGGCGGTGCGCAGCGTGTGGACGTTGCCGAGGTCGGTGCCGGGGACGTCGAGGGTGCGCGGGGTCGATCCGGTGGCGAGGATCGCCTGCCCGTAGGAGAGCTCATCACCCGAGGCGAGGGTGACGGTCCGCGATGCGGGGTCGAGCTCCGTGGCCGCGTCACCGAAGAACGTCTCGACGTCGTGGGCGGCGTACCAGTCCTCCCCGCGCAGGGCGGAATCGCCGGGGTCGGTGTTCTCGAGCATGAACTTCTTCGACAGGTCCGGACGGTAGTACGGGGGAAGGGGGTCGGCGCCGACGAGCGCGATCGTGCCGGCGAAGCCGTCGTTCCGCAGCGACTCGACGACCTGACCTCCGCCGATGCCCGCACCGACGACGACGATTCCGAATTCCTGTGCCATGTCCGCTCCTTCTCATCAGTGGTGTCAATCACAGCCTGTACCGCGGTGGGGTGAGAGTCAAACAGGCGTGGGACATGGTCGGTTGTCAACTCATCCCTGGGTCCTCGCCGAGGCGGTCGCCACGTGATTTTGTGCAACCCGGGTGGTCGGGGCTAAAGTTGATCCCTGTCAGGGGCTATAGCTCAGTTGGTAGAGCGCTTCGTTCGCAATGAAGAGGTCAGGGGTTCGATTCCCCTTAGCTCCACCCCATGAAGTGTCGCGACATCGTTCCTACGGTGTCGCGACACATTGCTCTTCTGTCGACAGAGAACACGGTTCGAAGCGGCGACAACGGGTTCTCTGTGGTTGCGACAGTCAGACCTCCAACGCTTCGACAGGCGCACAGGCGCTGAGTGCGAGCTTACGTGGTGTCACCGAGATCGAATACAGGGTCGAGGTACGAAGACACCAGTGCCATCTGCTCATCGAGGTCCGCTTCGCAGACTGCTTCCATTCGCTCCTTGCGACGCCACGCTGCCCATTTGGCCTGCCCGATCCGCCCGCAGCCGACGACGTGTGGCGCAACGGGTTCGAGGGAGACGCCGCGGGAGCGGGCAACGGCCAGAGCGGAGCAGTTCGTCGCGCTCGATTCGTACCTGCCGAGGCGCGGGCACGATCGGATCTCCGGTGGAGACATCCCACGCCGCGGTGTGCCCTTCCAGGGCCCGATCGAGGGGCGATTCCAGCGGGTGCCGGATCAGATACTCCTGCGTCGGCGCACCTGTCCCAGCCTTCGTGCCCGCGGCGCGTGCGGCGGATTGGACGCGGCGGAACACCTCATCTCCCGCACTCACGCCAGCGCCGCCATAGCCTGAAGAACGGGAGAATTCGCGCGAGGCAGCCGAGTGGCGATCTCCATGGGCCGAGCAGGCTTCCCGCCGCGACGCAGCCACTCCTTTAACGACTCCCGCGCCAGCTCATACCCGACCTCGCCCCGCAGTCGGAACGCGTCCGCGATCGACCTCTCATCCCGATCGCCTGATCCGTGCCCGGAATCAGGATCTCCTCACGCCCGATATCAAATGCGGACAGGTCGAACTGATGCCAAGCGAAAGCACCCTCGCTCACCGGTATGCGCGACCCACGCGGGATCGCGACATCCAATGCGGCGGGGATCACATCAGTGAGATCATGGTGAGCAAGTGCTGAGGCCAAACATATCGTCGCATTCGGGCGACGAGCCGTTGCCTCGATCCAGTCCCAGTCCGCCGCAGCCGCATCCGCCGGAAGGTATATGCCCCGCGCGATCCGCTCTAGCCGCCCCTCGCGAACCGCTCGATACAGCCCGCAACGTGACATGACGGCTTCCTTGGCCGCGCCCGGCATCAACGTCGCCATCGCAGCTGCTGCTACGCCTGATACAAATCGTATACACGTAAGCATAGCTGTTGACGAATTGTGCCAGGGCGAGGGGCCGAGCGGCAGCACACCTCCATGGAGTACCTATCAGGTAGTGGCCGTGAGCTTGGGTCTCCTCACCGGAGGTCGCAGAGTTGGCGTTGTCATAGGAGTTCGCGAGTTTCGCAACGATCACGGGCACAGTGTCGTAATCGATGACGAGAGCCCGCAACGCCCATTCGTCGCCGGTTCGCGAGCGCTTGCCTCGTGGTGGTGCCGCAGCAGTGGTGTATTGAGGCCAAACACGTCCGCACTCGTCGCACTTGTAGCCTCGGAGGCGAATATGTAGCGTGGTCGGTCGGTGGCCGAAGGGTTCGTGGACGAGCTGGCGGACGACGGTGTCGTTGATGGTTCCGTGGCCGGCGCAGGCTCGGCACCAGTCATCGGCAGTGTTGGTACGGCATTCGAAGACGCCTTTGCGTCTGATAATTGGTTGGTCGGTACACGCGAGGTCGATGTTGTCGAGGCGGCAGATTGTCGTGAGTTCCCCGGGAGGAGGAAGGAGGCTCGGCCATGTCGACGTCTTTCGGATCGACGGTTTAGGAACTTCCATCTTCGAAAGATCTCCACGGCTATCCGGGCAACGACTCGCCCCGTCTGCGGATCGCCGATCCGCACTCTCAATTGCAACGAACCAATAAACTGTGGACATGAGCAGTGCAGGTCAGGCCAATGAAGCGGGTAGCGTCTTTCGTCGTGACGCTGCGGTCTACTTCGCCGTGTACGCGCTCATCGGCAAGCCGATCGCCCCTCTCAGTGAGACAGCACGGGTTCAACGGTTGGACTTCGAGACTACCGATCCTACAGATGACATTATCTTAAGCCTCGACAATGGCGCGAAAGCTTTCATCTCGGCGAAGAACCACGTGGACGCAGGAAAATCATTCCAAGAGACGGTCGCCGGTTGGGTTGCTCAGGTCGAAGCAGGGATGGAGTCCAACGACCTGCTGGGGTTGACCTTTGGTAGTTGTGCCAAATGGGTCCGTGAACTTGCGGATGCCTTACGCCGACTACGTATCGGTCAAGAAATCTCAAGAACGGCGGAGCTATCAGCATTACGGAAATTGGATGCGCTAGTTCCGGAAAGACATCGTGACGCGATCCGTCAGCGAGCAAGATTAGTGCAGATTTCTGGATCTTCGATAAGCGGAGATACGACGACAACGCTTGAGGTGCTACTTTCTGGAGTTATCGAAGGGGATACGAAGCTGGCAATTTCGGTCTTGTCAAGCATGATTCATGCGCTGGCAGGGGGCGCGCTAGGAACTGACGTTCCAACATTGGTTAGGAAGATCGGTGACACGGCGGGACTTGTTGTCCGACCAGGACGTGATTCTCCCGCCGGGGTCGAAGCATCCTCTCTCGCGGCGTTGACTTCCTATCGTGAAGATTTTGCATCTCGGCGCGGAAGGGTGAACCTTCCGCTCTTAGCAGATGACCTCGAACCGGTAATAGTTGAAGACCTTTATAGCAGCATCAAGGTTATCGACGTTTCGCATGCTGAGGATCGACGTAACGAAGAATATTTGCCGCGACTTCTTCGAAGACGTCGCCGTATTTTATTGGTCGGTCAGCCGGGGTCAGGAAAATCTGTCGCAACTTGGGAGATTGCTGCATCCTGTGCAGAAGATTGCGATGCACCCATTCCGGTACGAGTGCATCTTCCCGACCTTCTTCCTATCGTTCGGTCACGCGATTTAGCGTTATCGGACATCATCGAAGCAGGCGTGCGACATACGCAAGGAACGATGCGCCCCTCTCTGATATCGGGTTTGAATGAAGCGGCTGTAACCGGAGATCTAATGCTGCTCCTCGATGGGCTTGATGAGTGCCGAACCGAAGCGGCCACAATGGCTGAGCATTTACGTCGCCTGATCGGGAAGCTTCACCCTAAGACAGGCTTGGTGCTTGCGACAAGAGCAAGCGCAGAGGTCCCAGCAGAACGTCTGGGTCTCGGACGGCTGGATCTCGTCCGTCCTGCAGATTTGGACTCCACGATGGACGCGGTTCTTGTAGAGTGCGCGAGAGTGCGCGTTCCCGATGCGCAACGCGAGGGGTGGCTAGCGGCTCGTCGCAGTTGGATACGAGACGTACAGACTGCTCAACGTGGGCTAGTTGACGCGCCACAGTTGGCGTTGCTGGTGGTCTTGATTGTCGCTGAGTCTGTGGACATGGATGTTCCACGGGAGCGCGCAGAGCTACTGCACGCCGCTGTTGTGCGCTCCGTTCAACGCTGGGAGTTGACGCGATTCAAGGGGCCCGGGTTGGAGTGGGCAGGTGACTTGACTCCGAACATGCTCCTCGATGGCTTCCAGATACTGGGGCAGTTGCTTGATACTGATGACACTTGCGATCGGGCTGATGCGATATCAGCCATAATGATGGTGCTGTCGAGCGATCGCTGGGGAATAGCACAGGGTCGTGCGGAAGAGTTGGCTACTCAAGTCCTGAAATTCTGGGATGAGCATGTGTCCGTGTTCACGTTAGACGAGACAGGCACCTTGACGACTCGCAGTCGAGTATTCACAGAGGTGGCGACGGCGATGTGGACCAAGACCTGCAGCGCGGAGGAACTGGAGACTTGGGCAACATCGGCGCTCGGCTTCCGAGACTCCGAGGGCGTACTTGGTCTCGCGCAGGGCCTGAATCCGCTGCTTGTTCAGACACTCCTGGTGATGGGCAGCGAGAATCCCGAGGCCCCGTTAGCCGTCGCCAGCGCTACCGCCAGCGGCACCATTTCTCCCACTCCGGACGACCTCCAACTGCTGTCAGCGCAGCTGATGAAACACATCACAGCGATTGATGCGGGAGAGCTTCGACTAACAGATCGGCGGCCTCGCCGGCAAGACTCAGTGGCGTCACTTTTTGGCGATCGGCGCGGAGGAAAATCATGGCCACTCGTCGAAGCCCTATGCGGACTGCCGCTGCACGACCCAGCACGGGAAGAGCGGCGCGCGTTTGTTGATGATCTACCAGGTGAACCTCCCGATAAGACGGTTCTCAATGCCTGGATTGTGCTCGTCGACGCGGACAACGATGATCGTGAGCTGACCGAATCAGAGGTCGGCACAGTCCAGGCTGCATTAGATTTAGATATTCCCGATCTGGATCCGCCTATTTATACGTCACGTCGAAGCATAAAGTTACCCAGCGGTCCACCTGTTCCTCAAGGAATTGGATCGGTCGCGCTCCACGCCGTCCGACACCTAGCACAGCTTTCTGTGACTGCTCCTGAACAGATTTACCGCATTTCGGTGCGGGTATCGGGAGGCGAACACGACGCTATCGAGCGAGCACTGAGAAATGCTGGTGTAGACATATCACCGTGGCAAGACTACAGTGCGTTCGCCGGACTCATTAGTGCGCTAAACGATGACGATCATGAGCTGCGCTTTTTGGAACTGATAGCTGGATTGGATACCTCTCGTGGCAGCGCAGCGTTAGACAAGTCTGAGAAATGGTCTTTGAAAGATGCTGGCGACCTAATATTCGCATCGGGCTATCTGTCGGTGGGAGTGCGAGACTTCAGGGCGGCTTTTTTGATTGACTCGCTGAAGTTGAGAAGTGACTGGCTTGCTTGTGTCGCGTGCGCCCATCAGGTTGATGTCGCCGCAGCAGCGGCCCAGGCCCGATACATTATCGATGCAAACCGCTACGAAGACGACTGGCCTATTCTGATCGCGCGACCAGCCTACAAACGCGGAGCTATACGGACAAACGCTCTTGGCCCGGATGAACAAGTAAAGCTACTCGGCGCGCTAGAAGCCGTATCCAATTGGATCGCATGGAGTGCCGCTAACATCCTTGCGCAGACGGCTCCTCACTGGGATACCGACGAACTATTCGATTTAGACAAAAGTAAGTGGAAACCTCGCAGGGCGCTGTTATTTCCGTTGGTCGCGATACTGGCGAGCGAAGACGGTGAGAGGCTTGCACAGAAGGCCGCTAACTCGGATGACCCGGCGTTCCGTCAGGCCGCTGCGTTTGCGATCGCCGCTAATGCGGCACTTGATCCTCGTGGAGACATCGCCCGCATTCTTAGCATTGACGAAGATCTCACGGTGAGGGGCAGCCTCGATGCGGGAGATCCTCCGCCTCTCCGCTGGTCTTGTAACGACTGCGGCGCTGTCAATGACATCGAAGTCGTCGATTGCCCAGGGTGTGAGGAGGGGACCAGGCCCAACCGAGAGAAGGCTAGTAAGAAGCGCCGCTGATGCGTATCTGGCGCCCGTTGAAAGCCGAGCGCGATCAATTCCAGGAACTCATCCACACGACGCGCTGCCGCTATCTCGTCCTCGCGGGAGATTCCGAACTCTTCAACGAGTGACGACCGCACTGATGAGCTATCTGGTCGGGTAGGTCGAGCACCAGGATGGTCATGCGTAAGGATGCGCAGGGTGGGTTGCCCGCACGCTTGCAGCGGTAGATCAAGCTTTCTTGAATCAGCACGCCATCGAAGTGACCCGTGTCTGCGTCGACAATTTACGGAGCGAAGGACTTGCTCGACAGCTAGCGAGCAACCGCGTAGTCTCCCAGACCTGAATCCGGCAAGTCCTCCATGTAATCGGCTCATCGTGTTTGAGGGTGTAGTAGTGGCCTGAATCCGCCGGTCTCGAGCAAGCTTCTCGCGATGTAGTGGGTCAGGTTCCTGAAGCCCAGGGCAGACCCGCGGAGGTGCTCGAGGCGGCCGTTGATGGCCTCCGATGGCCCGTTGGACGTGCCGGGGCGGTCGAAGAACGCGAGGATGTCGGCCGCGCGGCGCTTGATCGTCCGGCCGAGGGTGATCAGCTCGGGCAGATCCTTGGGGACGCCTGCGGAGAGTTCCGCGATCACGCGTTCGAAGATCTTCCTCCCGCGGGCGGGATCCTTGTGTCGGTAGGCGGCGACCGCGCGCTGGTAGACGTCCCAGGTGACCTCGACGGCGACATGATCGGGATGCTGGTCGAACACTGCCTCGAGCGTCGCGAGTTGGTGCTGCTTCAACAGTCCGAGCCCCGTCCTGAGCAGACGGCGGCAGCCGTAGAGCGGGTCGCCGGTCCGGCCGCGATGCCCGAGAGTCTCCTGCTGGACGCGCTGCCTGGTCTTGTCGAGCGCATCGCCGAACAGCTGAACGACATGGAAGGGATCCATCACGGCCGTCGCGTCGGGGATCTCTTCGCCGGCGGCGGTCTTGTAGCCGGTGAAGCCGTCCATCGCGACGACATCGATGCCATCGCGCCAGGCCTTGGGGCGTCCGGCGAGCCAGGTCTTGAAGGCGTGCTTCGAGCGGCCTGGGACCATGTCGAGCAGCCGGGCGGGGCCGGTCTTCTCGCGGGCCGGGGTGAGGTCGATGATCACGGTCACGTATTTGTCGCCGAGGCGCGTGTGGCGCCAGACGTGTTCGTCGACGCCGATCGTGGTCACCCCGTCGAACCTGCGGGGGTTGTCGATCAGGACGCGCCGGCCCTCGACGAGCACGGCGTCGTTGGCGGCATGCCAGGACACGTCGAGGGACTCCGCGACCCGCGCGACGGGCAGGTGCTGGCAGACGACAGCTTCCAGGGCCCACCGGATCGCGGCGCGAGTGAGTTTCCCCCGCGGCTCGGCCGCCGCCGTGGTGTCCTCGCGCCAGATCGTCCCACAGTCGGAGCATGCGAAGCGGCGGACGCGGACGAGGAGCGTCGTCGGCCGCCAACCCAGCGGGACATGCGCCAGCCGGCGGGCCTGTGTCCCGCGGGCGATGCCTTCGGCGCCGCAACCGCGACAGAACGGGTCGCGGTCAGTGACGCGGCATTCGAGTACCGCCTTGTCAGGATCGATCTGCTGGCCCGTGACGGTGAGGCCGTGCTCATCGAGGAGGCAGAACGCAGACAGGTCAGGGGCGGCGAAGGTACCGTGGAACATCGTCGAGGTCTTCCTGATGGACAGCGTGAGAACTTCCATCATCGGAAGGCCTCGACCTCGTCTCCGCGACCGCCACGCCGCCGGCTCGTCAACCGACGGCTACACCCTCATCCGCGAAGAGCC